>NZ_DKJX01000019.1:0-19764 GCF_002454935.1 Massilia sp. UBA6681 | reverse complement strand
TGATTTGCGCAACAAAGCCGTTGATAAGCACCGATGTCCACTGCGGGAGCACGCGGACGCTCCGCTCCTTCGATATCGCTGGGGGGCGCAAGCGCAGCCAGGCCGCGCTTGCGGGCCGGCGAATCCTTGCGCAGGCGATAGTCGCCTTTGCCATCGGGGCGGAAATCGACGAATAAAGGATCTTGGGTAATTGTCCCAATATCTTTTCCGACTAACATTTCAATCTTCGCAGCATTTCCAAAAACCACATTGTGCGCAACAAGATTGTCGGCGCCGATGCAGGACTCGCCGCGATAACAGTATTGCCTGATCGATGCGCGAGGGTGATAGGCCACAATATTGTTGATCACCTTGGTTTCCGTCATCACCACATTTCCCGGCGCATCGCCGGTCCCCATCACGATGCCGCCGCCGGTCGTGGCCGAGCCGTTTGCAAACACCGTGTTATTGGCGACGATGACTTTGTTGGCGGCGTGCCAGAGGTGGATTCCCCATGCCGAGGCGCGGTAAACGATGTTGTTGTAAATTTTGCCGCGCAGGTTGGAGTAATAGATTCCCTGCACGCCCGAACAGGTGCCCGGCTCGCCGATGTCGTGCACGAGGTTGCCGCTGATCTCGCCGTCCGAGGCCTGGTAGTTGCTGAACACGATGCCGCCGCCGCCATTGCTGCTGCAGCCGCCCGTCACCGCAAGCTCATGCACGTGGTTGTTGAGCACGCGCACCCAGGAGCCGTAATTCAGGATCCCGTTGCGTCCGCTGCCGGTCACGTCGAAGCCGTTGATCTCGACGTGTTCGCCATGGTTTTCCCAGACCGCCTCGACACCGCCCCCGATGATCCTGGCGCCCCATTTGACCGTCGAGACATAGCGTATCGGCGCCGTGGGCGTGCCGCTCTTCATCGACTTGATGTTCTCGCGATAGGTGCCGGGCGCGACGTGGACGGTACTGCCCGGGACCGCACGCCTGGCGGCGGCCCCGATCGTCTGCAGCGGCGCGCCCTCGGTGCCCGGGTTGTTGTCGCTTCCGCGCGGGGTGACGTACAGGGCACGCGGGTCGACCGGGTGCTCGAGCGAGATGCATGCCTTGAGGCCGAGGCCGGCCACCAGCAGGATGCAGACGATCATCGGATATCGAAAGCTTCGCGGGTTCATTATCTCTGACGACGGGATGAGCGCGGCGCCGTGGCCGCCGGGATCCCGAGCTTAAACCGGCGCACGATTGCGCACCTTGCGTTTGCCCGACTAGCGCGCCATTCCGTCGTTATTTAATTTCGGCAATTGATTCGTCGCGCCTGCCGGCTTGATCGTGCGCAGCATGTCGCGATGACGGGTCCGGATAATGAACTGGAGGCGCCACGGCGGACCGCAGGCGCCGGCGCACCCGGCACATGGCGTGGAGTCCCGGCTCCATCCGCATCCGAACCCGACAGCGAGCACATACAGCGACGACCAGCCTATGCTGACCCAAATGAAGAGCCTGCTTGCGTCGCTGCCGCTCGGCCGCAGCCCGGATTCGCGGCGCAACCTCTCGACCGCCATCGGCTCGACGATGCTGCGCCAGATGCTCTCGAGCGCCTTGTACTTCGTCGCATTGTGGGTCACCACGCGCCAGCTCGGCCCGCACCACAATGGCCTGCTGGTGACGGCCCTGCTGCTGCCGCAAACCCTGTACGCCGTCCTGAACCTGGGCCTGGCTTCCAGTCACGTCTACCACATGAGCAGCGGAACCCCGGATGCCGCGGCGATGCGCCGCGTCAACTGGATACTCGCTTGCACGCTATGGGGCATGGCCGTGCTCGCGCTCGCGTTGAGCAGCGACGCCATGATCGGGCGCTACCTGCCCGGGACGAGCAAGGACACGGCCTTGTATGCCAGCCTCCTGTTTCCCGCCATGCTGCTGGCGGCCTGGACCGTATCCCTGATCCAGGGCGCGCGCGACTACGCCACCTTCAACAAGACCGCGCTGATCCAGCCCTTCACCTTCTGCGCGGGCGTGCTGGTGCTGGGCGCCAGCGGCGCCATCAGTGTCGTCTCGGTGCTGTCCTGCCATATCCTGAGCCAGGCTTCGCTGTGGCTGGCCAGCGAAGTGCGGGTGCGGCGCTACCCGGCCGCGCCCGTCGGCGGCGCGCTCGTCCTGGCGAAGATGATCGGCTACGGGCTGCGGGCGCACCTGAGCAACGTGATCACCTTCCTCAACTACCGGGTCGGCCTGTATATGGTGAGCCTGCTGCTCGATCCGTCCTCGGCAGGCATCTACGCGCTCTCGGTGCAACTGGCCGAGGCGCTATGGCTGATCGCGAGCGCGGCCTCGGTGGTCGTGTTCCCGGAATCGGCGGCCGCCAACGGCACCCCGGCGGCGCTGCGCCAGATGGTCGGCCGTATCGCCCTGGCCGTATTCAAGATCACGCTCGTGGTGGGAATGCTGGCGGCGGCGCTGTCGACCGTGTTGATTCCGTGGGCCTTCGGGAAGGATTACGCGAGTGCCGTGCTTCCCTTCATTGTCCTGTTACCGGGAATTATCACCTGGAGCTACATGAACGTCATCGCCAATTCCCTGGCGGGCATGGGCCGGCAGGGCGTCAACATCGTCGGGGCCACGCTGTCGCTGGTACTGAACGGCGTCGGCTGCATGCTGGCGATCCCCGCCTACGGCACCTGGGGAGCGGCGCTGGCTGCCAGCGTGGCATTCACGGCGACGGCCGCCTATACGGTATTCATGTACCGGCGCATCATGGCCAGGCGTATCGCGCAGGAAGGCGCCGGGGCAGCAGCCGCGCCAGGAGGAGACCAAGGATGACGACAACGAAGATGTTGATGGTGACTTCGCTGTATCCGTATGGGAATGGCGAGACCTTTATTACAGCCGAGCTCGAACATGTCGCGCAGCACCTCGGCCATATCGAGATCGTGCCCGGCTTCTATTCCCGCGACGAGGCGCCGCGTCCGGCCCGGCAGCCGGTCAACCTGGCCTACGCGGACGGTCGCTGGGGTGCGCTGCGGGTGCCGCGGATGCTCGCCGCACTCGCGATGAGCCTGTTCAAGTACCGCTGGCTGTCCGACTTCAGGCTGATCCTGAAGCGGCCGGGCAAGCTGGCGAACTTCAAGGAGCTGGTCCGCGCGCTCTACCGGGCCAACATGTTCGAGCGCTTCTTGAAACAGCAGGAGCGCGCGGGCAAGGCCGGCTACGACGTCATCTATTTCTACTGGCTGGTCCCCGAGATCCTCGGGGCGGCGCGCTTCTCCAGGACCTCCGGCGGGAGCACCCGGGTCATCTGCCGCGCCCACCGCGGCGACCTGTACGAGGAAGTCAAGCCGGCCGGCTATGCCGGGCTGCGGCGCGAGATCATCGCCGAGGTCGACGAGATCTACTGCATCTCGGAACACGGCAAGCATTACCTGGAGCAGCACTATGCGCACCTGGCCGCGAAATTCCACCTCGCGCGGCTCGGGGTGAACGATCCGGGCTTTCTCAACCGCCAGCCCGGCGGCGGCCCGCTGAGCATCGTGTCGTGCTCCTTCGTCATCGCCAGCAAACGCCTGCACCTGCTGGTCGACGCCATCGCGCACCTGCTGGCGGCCGATCCCTCCCTGCAGGTGCGCTGGACGCATGTCGGCAACGGCCCCTTGCTCGAGGCGGTGCAAAGCCATGCCGCGAGCCGCCTGGGCCCGCGCGCGCAGGCGCTGTTCAAGGGCTACCTGACGCAGGCCGAGCTGATGGACCTGTACCGCGAGGACACGTTCGACCTCATCGTCAACGTGAGCGACAGCGAAGGCATCCCGGTGAGCCTGATGGAGGCCGCTTCGGTGGGCATTCCGATCGTGGCCACCGACGTCGGCGGCAGCCCGGAGATCATCGGCGGCGCCAACGGCGTACTGGTGCCGGCCGACGCCGACGCTGCGACGGTCGCGGCCGCCATCGCGCGCTTCAAGGACCGCGAAGCCGCCGCCGCCTGGCGCCGCGCCGCGCGCCGCTTCTGGGACGAGCGCTTCAACGCGGCCGTCAATTACGAGCGCTTCGGGCGCATCCTCGCCGGCTTGCCCTGTGCGCCGGCCGGCAGCGCCGCGCCGGAGGCCGGTGCAGCGCTGCCGGCAGGGCAGGGCGGCGACCGGGTGGTCGGCTGAAACCTTATTAGGTACCCACGGGAGCAGGCATGCCAGCGCACCCACAAGCACGTAGCAGAAGCATGCTGGCAGCCCTGGCGCTGTTCATTCCGCTGTTCCTGCTGTTTACCCCGTTCGAACAGGGCGGGCCGAATCCGAGCATGTTCCCGAAGTATTTCTCGGCCGGCGTCTCGGCATTGGCGCTGGCGCCCCTGTTCGTCATCACCAGGCTGCGCTTCCGGGTGGAGAGCCAGCTGGTGCTGGTGACGCTGGCGATGTTCGTGTTCCATGCGCTCGTCGTGAAGCCCGTGCCCTTTCACTTCCTGTTGCTGGTCCTGCTGAACGTGCTGCTGGCCGTCTTCATCTACGAGGCGAGCTTCGCGTGGCGCGCCGAATTCGTGACGGCGGTGTCCTGGCTGCTGCTGCTCAATGCCGTGGTCATCGCTGCGCAGGCACTGATGTTCCACCTGCTGGGCGCGCCGATCTTCGACTTCCACAAGATGATCTTCGGTTCCAACAGCCGCTTCGTCGAGGATTACCTCAACATCGCACGCTTTTCCGGCTTGCACGTCGAGCCGGGCACCTACGCCAACTACATCGCCTGCCTGGCCGCGATCCTGATGCTGACCTCCGAGTTCAGCGTCCGTTTCGTCTCGCTGTGCTTCGTGGCCGTGCTGTCGGTGTTCGTCACCAACTCCGGCTCCTCCGTCTATTTTGTGCCGGTCATGGTCCTGCTCCTCGGCTACCTGTGGCATTCGAAGGTGCGCCTCATCCATGTCGTCGTGCTCGTCGCGTCGCTGTGCGCATACCTAGTGCTGTCCGGCGTGCTCGAGCACCTCGAAACGCGCTTCTTCGAGCAGGACGACGGCAGCCTGTCGCACCGGATCGACGGCGTGAACGCGTGGCTGGCGCTGACCCTGGAAGAGAAGCTGATCGGCGTGGGCTTCGCGAACGATCCCTGCGTGCGCTGCTACTACCAGGACATCGGCATGATCTTCAACCTGCTGACCCGCGGCGGCATCGTCGTCGTGCTCGCGTTTGCCCTGGTGATGGGGCGCACGCTCCTCGCCAACGGCCTGGTCCTCTCCGTGCTGCTGATGCTCATTCCCATCAACGAGAAGATGTTCTTCTACGAAGCGCCGATCTGGCTCTTCATCCTGTTTGCCATGACACCCTTCGTGCGCCGCACCGCGCCGCTGCGCAGTCCGACGGACGATGCCGTGGTCGTCCCTGCCGCCGGGGCCGCGCCAGGCCACTGACACCACTCCGATCGCGCCTGGTCCGCCCTCCCTGCATTTTATGCCGTCGTTTCAGCACTTCATCGCAAGTCGATGGCTGCGGCGGTGATGCGCCGGTAAAGTTCGAGCATACCAACGCTGCAACACCAAGGGAGAACACCATGAACATCCGTAAAAACTTCGAAGCCATTTTCCTGAGCGCCGCCGCACTGGGCCTGGTCGCCAGCTACGCCACCGCCTCCGCCCGCCCGGTCGAAGTCGTCAAGCACGAATCGGCGATCCTGATCGACTCGACCGTGCACGTGGTCGTGGTCAAGGCGCCGCGCCTGAGCGTCGCGGAAAAAGCCGGCCTGAAGTAATGCAGGGAAGGGCTGGCGCAGGGCCCGGCAGGACGGTCAAGGATACCGTTGTCGAATCTCGCTAGGATTCCGTGTCGGCTTGGTACAATTGTGTTTTCGACATACGCAAGCCCAACCCGACATGATTGACATCCAACTTCTCCGCAAAGACATCGACACCGTCGCCGCGCGCCTGGCGACCCGCAAGTTCCAGCTCGACGTGGCCGGGTTCAACGCCATCGAGGCGGAACGCAAGGCGATCCAGACGCGAACCGAGGAACTGCAGGGCAAGCGCAATTCGCTGTCCAAGCAGATCGGCATGATGAAGGGCAAGGGCGAAGACACCACGGCCGTGATGGCGGAAGTGGCCGGCCTGGGCGACGAGCTCAAGGCCAACGAGGTCGCCCTGGGTGAAGTGCAGGCAAAACTGGCGCGCTTCATCGAAGCGGTGCCGAACCTGCCGCACGAAAGCACCCCTCAGGGCACGGACGAATCGGGCAACGTTGAAGTGCGCAAGGTGGGCACCCCGCGCACCTTCGAGTTCGAGGTGAAGGACCACGTCGACATCGGCGAAAAGCTGGGCCTGGATTTCGACACCGCCACCAAGCTGACCGGCTCGCGCTTCTCGATGATGAAGGGCGGCATGGCACGCCTGCACCGCGCGCTGGCCCAGTACATGCTCGACACCCACACCGGCCAGCACGGCTACACCGAGTGCTACACCCCGTACATGGTCAATGCCGATTCGCTGCGCGGCACCGGCCAGCTGCCCAAGTTCGAAGCCGACCTGTTCTCGGTGAAGAAGGGCGGCGCGGAAGGCGAGGGCGAGCACTTCTACCTGATCCCGACCTCGGAAGTCTCGCTGACCAACGTGGTGCGCGACGAGATCGTGGCGCTCGACCAGCTGCCCCTGAAGATGACCGCGCACACCCCGTGCTTCCGCTCGGAAGCGGGCAGCTACGGCCGCGACACCCGCGGCATGATCCGCCAGCACCAGTTCGACAAGGTCGAGCTGGTCCAGGTGGTGCATCCGGAGCAGTCCTACGCGGCGCTGGAAGAGATGGTCGGCCAGGCCGAGTTCATCCTGACTTCGCTGGGCCTGCCGTACCGCGTCATGTCCCTGTGCACCGGCGACATGGGCTTCTCGGCCGCCAAGACCTATGACCTCGAAGTGTGGCTGCCGGCGCAGAACACGTACCGCGAGATTTCCTCGCTGTCGAATTGCGAAGCCTTCCAGGCGCGCCGCATGCAGGCCCGCTTCCGCAATGCCGCTGGCAAGCCGGAACTGCTGCACACCCTGAACGGTTCCGGCCTGGCCGTGGGCCGCACGCTGGTGGCGGTGCTGGAGAACTACCAGCAGCTTGACGGCAGCGTGATCATTCCGGAAGTGCTGCGTCCGTACATGGGTGGGCTGGAGCGTCTGGCGCCTGCTGCCTGAAGCAGGGTGCCTGGCAGCGCAAGTTTTTGCACGCAGTAAGAATTTGCTCTTCCGTTTTTATAAGACCATCGCTATAATGCGTGTCTCTTGCAGCGACCACGCCGCATGGAATTAGGAGAGGTGGCAGAGTGGTCGAATGTACCTGACTCGAAATCAGGCGTACGGGTGACCGTACCGTGGGTTCGAATCCCACCCTCTCCGCCAGTATTAATAAAGAAAGGCTCCTTCGGGAGCCTTTTTTATTTTCCAGCCTGCCCAATGCGGAGTTCAACGCCTCAACCGATCAGACTGCTGAGCACTTCTCATCCACTCCGAAAATAGTTGGAAATTTTTCATTCCTGGTTGCACACTTACCGCTAGTCCCACTCGGCCAGCGACCAACCATGTTGAAACCTCTCCTCGGCATCGCCCTCCTGTTCACCCTGGCGCCCGCCGCTGCCCAGACGCCGGTTGCACCCACCGAATCGGCCACCCCGGGCCAGGTGGTCAAGATCACCGGTTCCAAGTCGACGCCGACCGGCGAGAGCGCCAAGGTCTACGCCGCCAAGCGTCGCGTCCTGCGCGGAACGCTGGCGCAGAAATGCGCCCTCGACAGCGTCTACTTTTCTCAGCAGGACGACGAGGAAACCTATATCGAGCAGCTCGAGCAGATGCAGGAACCCGGCGAGCTCAGCGAGACCGGCACCCCCATGCCGTCCGCCACCCTGCAAAAATTCAATCCGAACGCCCCCTACGGCGACGCATCGAACGCGGTCGACTCCTCCTCGATCACCGGCGCGGCGTCGAGCAACAACGTGGGCCCGTGCGAGGTCGGCGACCGCCGCTTCGCCTCGGGCCGCGAGCGCATCATCCGCAACGACAAATCCTTCGCCCAGGCCCTGGAGCACCTCGATGCCAAGGAATACGACAAGGCGGCGGCCCAGCTGGAGGCCGCCTACGACAAGATCGGCTATCCGGAAGCGGCGGTCCTGATGGCGAAACTGAGCCTGGACGGCCTGGGCGTGCCGCGCAGTACCGACAAGGCCTTGTACTGGCTCGACCGCGCCGCGGGGCAGCGCTTCGATGCCAGGAAGGACGCGCTGCGTTTCAACCCGAAGGAGCCGGAAGCCCTGAACGGCATGATCGAAGCGGCGCTGCTGCTCGCGCGGATCCACCAGCACGGCATCGGCGGCGTCAGGAAGGACCAGGCCGCCGCGCGCAAGTGGTACGCCAAGGCCGCCGACTTCGGTTTCGTGCCGGCCCTGAATACCCTGGGGCTGGCGTCGCAGGCCGGCGCCGGTGGGCCGAAGGACCTGAAGCAGGCACGCGGCTACTTCCAGAAGGCGGCGGAAGAGGGCTATGTGCCGGCCCAGTTCAACCTGGCGAGGCTGTATTACGCCGGCGGCGAGGGCGTGGCGCAGGACTATGCGCAGGCGGGCGCCTGGTTTGCCGAGGCCGGCAAGTCCGGCCACGCCAGGTCGCTGTACGCCATGGCCCGCATGTACGACCTGGGCGAGGGCGTGAAGGCCGACCAGTCGAAGGCGATCGTCTACTACAAGGAGGCGGCCCTGAAGCTGCTGCCGGAGGCGCAGAGCGCGCTGGCCACCTATTTCTACACCGGCGAGCAGGTGCCGAAGAACCTGGCGACCGCGCGCCAGCTGTTCAACCAGGCGGCCATGGGTGGCGATTCGGAAGCCATGTTCAACCTGGCTGCCATGCTGGTGGGCGGCGAAGGCGGGGACAAGGACCTGGGCATGGCCTATGCCTGGCTCAGCCTTGCCAAGGCCAGCGGTCTTGAGCGCGCTGGACTGGCTCTCAGCCAGATCGAGCCGAAGCTCTCGGCGCAAGACCGTGCCAGGGCTGATGCGGTTCTCACGCCGTCCGCGGCCAAGAAGTGAAATATTATTTCGCCTTATCTGCTTTGGTGAAATTTTATTGCGTGTTGCAAGTAGTGGGTTAATGTAATGGAATAGTTCACCTTCCACAAATGGAAAACAGCCGCTATAATGCGGCCTCGCTTACGGCGACCACGCAGCACCGAATTAGGAGAGGTGGCAGAGTGGTCGAATGTACCTGACTCGAAATCAGGCGTACGGGTGACCGTACCGTGGGTTCGAATCCCACCCTCTCCGCCAGACTAAAGTCCCTAGATGTTTAGGGACATCAAAGAACCCGCTGTTCTCATAGAGACAGCGGGTTTTTTGTTGCCTAATACTGTCCAGTACCGTCCCCCAAGAGCCAGCATCCTTGGGGCCTCGTTTGGGGCTCCCTTGGACAGGAGGCCCCCAAAATGCCCAAGCGCGTACCGCCGCTGACCCAGCTGCAGATCAAGAACGCCAAACCCCGCGAGAAGCCCTACAAGCTCGCCGATGGTGGGGGCCTGTACCTCGAGGTCACGCCAAGCGGCGGCAAGCACTGGCGCATGAAGTACCGCCAGCCCAACGGCAAGGAAAACAAGCTTCACTTCGGCGCCTTCCCGGCCGTGTCGCTCCTTGACGCGCGCGAGCGGCGCGAAAGCGCCCGCCAACTCCTTGCTGCTGGTTCCGATCCGGCGCGCGTGCGCGACGAGCAGGCGCGCCAGGCGCGGATGGCGGCCGCAAACACTTTCGAGCAAGTGGCGCGCGAATGGCACCAGACGATGCTTGCGCAGTGGCAGCCCCAGACCGCCCGCGATATCCTCCATCGTTTTGAACAGGACGTCTTCCCGCAGATCGGGAAGTTGGCCGTCACCGAGATCCAGCCACGTGACGTCATCGATGCCATCCGCGCGGTCGAGCGGCGCGGGGCACTCGAGATCGCAAGCCGGCTTGCCGCAAACTGTTCGCGGGTATTCAGGTACGCGGTACGGTGCGGGCTGGCCGAGCGCAATCCGGCGGAGCATTTGCGGGAGGTGCTGGCGCCGCGGGAGAAGGGCCACTTCGCGGCGATCGGGGCGGATGGACTGCCGGAATTCCTGCGCGCTCTGAACGCGAACGAGGCCTGCATGGGACTGCCTGTGCGGGTCGCGATGCGCCTGATGCTGCTGGTGTTCGTTCGAACTTCCGAGCTGATCGAGACGCCGTGGGCAGAGATCGACCTGGAGACCGGCGAGTGGGTCATCCCGTGGCGCCGTATGAAGCGCGGCAAGCGGCGTATCAACCCGAACAAGACCGACCACCATGTCTGCCTGCCGCGGCAGGGACTGGTCTTGCTGCGCCAGTTGCACCGGCTCACCGGCGGCGGCACTTGGCTGTTCCCCAACATGCGCGACCCTCAGCGCCCAATGAGCAATAACGCCCTGCTGAAGGCGCTCGAGCGGATGGGGTACAAAGGCGACATGACCGGGCAAGTTACCTGGAGGAGCGGCGCGCGATGATGCAGCGTTGGGCTGACTACCTCGACGAGGTGGCAGTAGCCTCCCTGCAGCGGCGTGACGAAGTCCGTCATGTACGGACCGAGAGAGATCTCGGTCGACTGGCACCATGAGGCTGGACCGAGGCCGTTGTCCAGCCTCGTCCCCAGTCACACACAATACGCGATGTTGTTGCCTGGAGGATCGCCGAGCGGAGAAAGGGGCGAAAATCGGGGGTATTAGGCGCTGGTCCTACCCCAGCTTGCAGGGCTATTCTTGAAGACGTCGCAACTGATTGGAATAGCAATGCAAACCCCAGTTCTTCCGAGCCACGGCCGCATTATCCGCATCCGCGAAGTCATTGCCATGACCGGGCTTTCCCGCTCAAGCATCTACGCAGCCATCAAGCAGGGCACCTTTCCAGCGCAACTTAAGCTGTCCACTCGCTCATCAGGTTGGCTAGAGAGTGAAATAATCGAATGGAGGGAAATGCGGCCTCGAGGTTCGCTGCAGAGCAGCTAACAGATACTCAAATTGAAGTCGCTGGGACGACGAAATCTGTATCAGTTTTCACGCACTGTGACAACGCTCGATGAGTTCTCTCATGGCTGGCGGTGGTGGCCGAGCTTCAGCTGGGCGATAAAAGTACGAGGCAAGGTGCGATCTCCGCTACCTTGCGCAGCACCCCTCGCTCAAGCACCTTGACGCGTTCTTCTCTGGCGGTGATTGTTCGTGGACGCAGCCGGTATTTCGCTTTTAATAGCATACCCAGCATCACAGCGTCTCGGGCTGCGTCCGGTCTTGGCTGCGTTCGGCGTGATCGGCCCACTATTAATCATGCTGGTTACCGGCTTAACTGATCATACGCACAACGCGATCGATGACTTCGAGGAATACTCGGGTTGATTCTTTCTGACTCCATTCTCCTAAACAAGGAAGCCTTTAAAAAACTTGGACGAATCATATCGCGCGGCCGGTCCAACGAAATCGACCACGCTCTTTTCTAACGATTTTGATCAGATTCACTCGACGATGGAGGAGAAAATGAGCGAGCAAAGTATTTCGGGACGGGCCGCGTTGTTGTGCTCGGTCGATGCGTTCGTTGCAGGGTTGGTATTCGCTCTTGCTATTTTGCTTGCGGTTTTTGAAAGGCCATCCGATCTAGTAGGGGTGCTAGCCGACATTAAAGTGCACCTCCATTGGGATAACAGAGTTTTGGGTCTTTCTAGTGCTGCAACGATGCTTGTAGTAGTCGGTTGGCGTTCGTGGCGCATCTATCGGTCAAAGGTGATAACAGGATCAATGCAATTCGGCCTAGGACTTTTAGGATGCACGTTGGTCACATTCAAATTCTACCTCTTCATTATGGGGTTGCATAAAGCAATCATCGGCAGCATCCTATCCATGTAGGACACGGTTATTGCATAGCATCGCGGAGTATGGTGGTCGGCACATTGATGTATCGAAAAGATTTACAGTGTATTCCGAGTCGAGTGGTAGAGGGAAAAGAGGGCAGAAAGAAAGCTCTTTAGCAATCTACCCTATTTACCACTCAATTGAGCTAATCAACCGTGCCCCGCATTCCGTTGTGTCACCGTCATAAGCGTAGGGCTTATTCTGGTGTCGCGCACCGGAGCCATCTGGCTTGATTGCGAAGTTACCTTTGCATTTCGGACAAAAGGTCATATCGTCTTGAAGCGCCGCAGCTTTGCCCATGACGATCGTCTCCGATGTGGCACAGATGACCTTGCCGCCATGGTCGGTCTTGTCGTTAAGTCGAATCACGCCTCGGCCCTGATGTTTCATCGTCGCTCCTGATTTCAGTATCGCCGAATTGTCACTTGACGGCGGACCCATCCGGTTTGTTTTTAGGTAAATAGTAGGAACCCTCGGGTGCGCCGGGCACTTTAACCCGGAACTTTAGGCCGGAGAGAAGTTTGTCCCACAGCGCGACGGCTTCGTCGTCGCTGACCGATGCCTTATCAGCGGCCCCGACTAAATTGTCCTTGACCTTGGTGAACATGGCGGCGTGAAACTCTGATGGGTTTGCCACGTCTGTCGGCCTACCGACGAAGGCCCATTCGAAATCGTGAGTGCCGTCGGGCCTGCGAATGAGCGATTCTTCGCCCTTCCAATGTTGTACGTCCCGTTTTCCTTCGCGCAGAACGTTCCGCTTGGGATACGACGCACCCTGGGTTTTTTGCGCATCTTTGATGCGGGCAAGCAGCGGCAACTCGTTACGCTTCATTTCCTCGAATCTGGCCTTGTCATAATCGGCGTAGGCATCCTTGTTGGAACTGATGGAGAAGGTGACATCCGGGAGACTGGGCAAGTAAATCCCTGCACTGATCGTTTCCTGAGCCACATAGCGGTCGCTAGGCATGAAGCCGTGTTCGATGCAGAAACCCGGCTCAGTCGGTATTTCCTCAGCAGCGCGCAATCTCAAGCTTTCGGCCCGCGCCAGCTGTCGGGCGATTACCGTGCTTTCGGTCTCGCCCTTTGAGATCGAATCATCCAACACGAATGTGAGTTGGTCTTTGCTGATGTATGTATCGAAAAAGAGAGCATTGTCCTCTTTATGGTATTTGCTTTCGAAATAGCGTACTTGCCAGCTATCCGCGATCGGCCCTAGGCCGTAATAAGTGATATCGGCAGTGTCGTCTTCCCACTTTACTTTCCTCATTTTCTCGTCGGCGCGGTGCTTTGCCTTCTCCAATCCGCCGGAAATAACCTCAATGCCAGAGTCGAGAACGGCACTCCCCGGAATGAGCTGCGCTTCCTGAGGCACTTCGATCGCATAGCGGCCAAAACAGAGGATCTTAGTTTTTTCGAACAATGCCCGCAGGCGTGGGCTGAGCTTGACTGGTTCGGGCACGGCAGTCTCCTTATAAGTGTAACTGCGGGAATTTCCAGGTAACGAAACCAAAACGATCAGCGAGACAGCCAGGATAGAGCCACTTATTATGTAAGTCATGGTTTTCACGATCACTCCCATTTCGCTGTCTTGGCGATTTGAACAACGGAATACAGCAGGGACGCCAGCACGTCTTGGTCGGCGTAGCTGTTTTGGTGCTCATAGCTTTTGCCCTTCATCTCGCCATGCACGAACAATTTCCCGGCGATCAGTTTGGCGGAGCGGGCGGCAGGAACGGTTTCGTCGCCCGGCGCTGCTGGGGGCTGCAGCGTAAGGGTCAACACGCGCGTGCCAGCTTGGACTTTCAGCGTGCCCATGGCGTCATCGCTCAAGAGTTTCCAGCTCTCGACCGGAGGGAGCCTGCTGTTTCTGGCATCCCAAATTTCGCGGTCGGCCACTTTGAATACTACCTCGCCGTAGCTGGGACGTTCCAATGACGAGCAGAAGCTCCCATAACAACTGCTCGGGTGGAATGTAGTTTTGATATCTTCTATAAAATCTGCGGCCTTTTTGAGGCGATAGATGACGCCAGCGATGCCGCCACCAGCAGCAGCTCTCACTCTTCCTGGGTTCACCCAATCTGGATGGAGAAGCCGCCACCACTTGTCCGGTGGTTGTAGGTAAATGCTCTCCAAGGCACTTTCCGCGTTACCGGGACAGCTCCACATCTCGCGCCCGGACCCGTCTACCAACTTGAGCCACGCCTTTCCATAGGCCGAACCAGGAAACAGTTCCAAAGCTGCAGGGGCATTAGCGAGGATGGCGGTGGCATGTTCACCATTAATTCCCAGGACCTTTGCCCCGGTTTCGGCTATAAAACCCGATCCTTCCAGAAAACCGAAACGCATGCGCTTGTAGGACGCGGCAGCACCCATGGTCGGCATCACGTTGTGGTAAATGCCGAGCACTTTGACGTTAGGGTCGTTGAGCAGGTTGCCATACTTCGGATGAATCAGCGCACGAGCGAGCAGACCGCCCATGCTGTGCGTGACGATGATTACCTCGTCACATTTGAAGCCCCGCTTCTGGTAGCCTGTGGCAAGCCCGCGTATGCGGTCCGCGATCACCCGAGCAGATACGCCGTTGCTCTTCAAATAGTTGTAGCCCATGGCGTGCACCGGGTACCAGCACGCGGCGATTTTCTTGAGATCCTGCTCCGTCAGTGCAGCGCCTGCATCCACGCCGCCAAAGGTGCGGGGATCGGCGAAGAAGGGCTTCCACATGGGGTTGGCGGCACCACCTACCACCATGTTGTTGAGGTGGCTTTCTGCCGTTTTTAACATCTTCCCATAAGCGCCGGCGAACAGGACCTCACTCCAGCCGCGCCATCGTGCGACCTGTGCCGGCGTTTCGCGCTTCTTCACCAGTGGCCCGCGTCTGAAGCTCCGCCCTGTTGCCGCACGCGTTCCTATCAGGGGCGGAATGGGTTCGAGGCTGTCGGGAACGTTTTGATGCAATTTGTCCGATGCCAGCGTTTCAGCGCCTTCAGGATCGAAGCGGTCCTTGCTTTCCGTGTAGTGGTAGTACTCAACCTCCGTCTCGTTCGGATCGAGCATGAGCTGGCGCTGCGCAGGCGAGGCATTCTTGTACCAGCCAACCAGTCCAGCCCCAGCAAGGGCGGCCGCGCCATTGATGCCGACCATATCGTCCGGGCGCCAGGATCGGTTGTCCGGTCGATCGAGCTCTTTCTGCCGTTTTTTACTCAGCCGAAGATTGCTACCCATCACGCCGGGCAGGAAGATCACGGGAATCACTTTTTTGGGCGGGAGCTTAACGTCGTGGCGGATCGTGTCGGAGGTCTTCGTCATGTGGACCGTGTATTCAGCCCACCCGCCGACGCCTTGCGTGAATTCGCCCTGGTGATTGCCGCGCTCGTTCAATCCGGATTGATCGCTCATGGTAATTCGCCCTTGTAGCGGATGGTGTAGGAGTCGAAACCGCCCGATTTCTGTACCTCGGTGCTGCCGTTAGCTGCGGTTTTGCCGTCGATGACCGATCCATCGTCACGCACGAGTTCGTATGCGATGTTCTTTTCGGGCTTCAGGTTCGCGTCGACAAAGTTGACCTCCTGGTCGAACTGGTAGTCCGACGAGCGTTCGTTGAATGCTTGCGACACGCTCTTGGCTGGCAGCGTTTCGAGATTGCCGTGGAAAAGTACAGGCGCGGAGGTGAAAAACTGCACCTTTTCGCCGATCTCGACCATGTTGTTGACCCCGTGCAGGCGAACGCCTTTTTTCCCACGAACGTTGACCCAGTCGGTCTCGCTGAGCATGTCGAGCACTTTGTTGGCGATGATCTCGACGTTGTCACTTTGCGCCTGTACCGACACGACACCACTTGCGGCGATCAGCTTCATTCCTGCCTTGTGCACGAAGAGCCTGAAGGTCTTGCCGACGCTGGCAAACAGGCCATCGGCGCTTGCCACCGATAGACTCTTTCCGCTCGTGATCGCAGTGTGGCGTTCGCTAGCGATATGGGTCGACTGCGCGCTCGTCAGCTCGATCCCGGCAGGGCTGGCCATGACAAGATGCGGCTCGGCAAGTTCGGGAAACGACCCTTTCGGCGCTCCCCGGATTGCAGAGTTCTGGACTTTGACGTCCTTGGCAGCGTCTTCTTGCTGGCCGGCCTCCTGGGCCTCGTGATCGATCGCCATCGAAGCCAGCTGTTCCTGGATCTGTGCCGCTGATGCCAGTCGCTGCGCGGTCTCCCCTAGATCCTTCATGTGGGACGCGGCGTTCTGCCGCGCCTCAGTCGTGATGAGCATGCCCTGTGCGGCGCGTGCGACACCCCATGCGTTGGTCGCCAATTCCCATCCTTCGCCACGTGCGTCCTTGCGACCAGCGTTGTCCTCGATACGCGTGATATGGCCGAGCGAGAGCTGACTGCACTGGTGGTCGCTCTTGAGCTGGGCCTGGATCTGCCCGTTCGTGTCGTCGAGGACCAGATGATTGCTACGCCCGGCGGAGGAGTTGCCGGGAGCTAGCTCGCGGCTTCGCAATCCTGTCAGTGCCCGTTGCGTAGGAACGCTCCACGGGGGCATGTTGCGTTCATTGAAGACAGCCCCTGTGATGATCGGGCGATCCGGGCAGCCTTCCAGCCACTGGACAATCACCTCGGTTCCCACTCGCGGGATCGCTGCCACACCAAGCTCTGCCCCCGCCCAGGAACTGGCTACTCGCACCCAGGCGGAACTGCGTTCATCGTTGCTGCCCACCCGGTCCCAATGGAATTGCACCCGCACCCGCCCGTACTCGTCGGTATGAATCGAGTCCTGGCCGGATGGCCCGACGACGATGGCGGTCTGCGGAGCGAGTATCTTGGTGTCCGTGCTGTTGAAGCTCCTGCCTGGCCGCCAAGGAATGCTCTTGCGGGTGCAGGTCACCCAGTTTCGATAGAGGATTTTTTCATCCACATCTTGCAGATAATTGTTGGTAGCGGTGTGGCGAACGGACAGGATCAGGAATTCGTCCTTGCTGGCGTCGCGCTTGGCAGCAAAGATGTTGTGATTAAAATGGTCTACCAAATGGAACCAGCGGCCCGGCATCAGGAAGCGGTCGTTACCTTGTGCTTCGACGTACTTGGCGACGGCCTCGAATTCTTCCATGCGGATGCGGCTTTGCGCATCGCCATCCCTGAAGTTCCGGAAGCCGTAGGCGCCCGTATACTCATACGACTCGATCTCTGGCACATCTCCCTGTCGGTTCACAGTGGGCACACTGACGCTGGTAGGAATCGGATCCTTGAAATTGAAGCCGTTCAAGACAACGCTGGAAGGGACGGCTTGACGTGCTGGCGACCATCGGTCGATGGCGTCCTCTTCCAAAGAGCTGCCTTCGCCATGAAAGCGCACCTCGGTATCGCCATCGATCGCTGGAGCTCGTGTGGAATCGCTACTGATGACGAGCCTGTGTCCACTGACGTCATGTTCGTACCAGTAATACCACCCTGCGGCTTCCCAGCGTCGGCTCAGGTAGTTGTAGTCCGTTTCGTTGAACTGGCAGGCATCGGTCATGACCGGGTCGTCAGCGGGCACGCGCCAATCCCATTGGGCATGCGTGCCACAGCCGCGAAAGATTTCCTCTGTCTGGTCGCGCAAGGTTTTCCCATGGAACAGGTAACTATCCTTGCGCAGGCTGAGGAATTTCAGCCAGGGGCCGAGCCTCGCTTCGTAAAAGGTGATGCCGCCGTCGGAACGGCAGCGGCGGAAGCTGAACACGTAGCCGGAGAAGTAGCGCAGGCTGCCGTCCCTGCGCACTAGCTCGATGTTGAGCAGCTTGCCCTGCATTTCCTTGAGAGCGAGGTCGGCGGCGTCGCACAGCAACTCGACCGTGAACTCGAAATCCCTGGACAGGCTTTCCGTGGCGTCGATCTTGTTGACCAGGAATTGTGCGCTTGGGGCATCATCGTTCGGGAATGACAGGCGCAGGATGCGATGGTGCTGCCGGTCATAGGTCAGATCGTGAATGGAGCGACTTAGGTTCGTCATGTGCGGTCTTGAAAAGCTCGAGCGAGTGGTTGTCTGCTATCCGCCGTGAACCTGGCAGGTTGAATACGCTGCGTCGTTGCGCCGGTCACTGCCACATCATTTCTGGTCCGGCCTGTGGTGAGTTCGTAGGCCTTCGGTGGCGGTGGCTGGCCATCCAGCCGATCGGCATGGATCAGGATCGGAGCGACGAAGATCAGCTTGCGCGAACTGCGGGCGGGGCCACATGGCTGGGCTCGGAAATGGCCGCGCCGCCAGTGCGGCGCCCTGATGCCGGTGGCGCCAGGCGCTAGCAGGATTGCCGGTGCGCTCGCAGGGCCGACCGTTATGTGGTCATACAGGGTGTCCAGGCGGCGCTGCAGTTTTGCGTGCTTTTTCGGTCCCACGCCCGCTAGTCGCTTGAGTGCGGCGCTGTGTTCCGTATTCACCTCCTTACGCGCGTCCTTCAGGCCGAGGTAAAGGAACACTTTCACGATGTTGTTGATCAGCTTCATCAGCGGATCGTCGTCGGGCGTGCGGTCGACATCCTGACCCATCAGGATTCCCCTGGCCCACTGGACGACGGTCTCGCCAGGCGTGAGCAAGGGACCGCGGAGCAACTGCGCGCTGATACCCTTGTCGTTGGTAGCGTAGACGATCACCAATTCAATCACGGTGATGAATTCGTTGCGTTCGTCGGACGAGCTGGGCCTGCTCACAAAACAGAAGATGCCCTCGATCCAGCGGCCACTGATGAGGTCATCTGGCGTTCTGAAATGTTCTGCCGTAGTGCGGTTCAGCTGGAGGTACTGCGCATCGAATGGTGGCGAGAACAGCTGCATAGGCAGCGTGTCGTCGATATCGGATTGCATCAGGAGGGCGTCGAGCGCCGGCGTGGTCTCGAGCAGTGCGCCGCGTTTTCGTTCGAAGTGAATATTTGCAGCCCACCTCACAACGGTGGCAAACGTGGCGTCTGGCCAGCCAGGCGGACGCTGGTGGCGCGCACGCTTATCAAGATGTTGGTCGACTTGCCAGCACAGCTCGTTGATGCAGTCGAGGCAGGTGGCGCGCGGGGTAGCCCAATCGTTCCACAGTCGCCGACTCCAGTCGTGGGCGGTGAACAGGCCCCGCCATTCCTCCAGCGCGCCCTGGTTGCGGAACTTGACCGGATAGGGAAGACCGTCCAGGGATGCCAGCGTGCTCGCCTTTATCGCCGGCCCAAGCTGTCCAAGGACGCTGGATTGGAACCTGTCCCGGAGCGCCTTGTATTCAGCATATTCGGCAGCGGGCGCACTAGCACGAGCCACAGGCTCTACGTCGGGGGCGCGAAACACGGTATCTGCCATGGTGACCTTCTGCGGTTGGGTGAGCTGCTACCTGCTGCGATGAAAACCTTTTAATTATTCAAGGATATGCAGCAGGGAAACTTGAGTAAACACAACTTGTTGATGGTTGTGATACCGGTGGTCCGATGTGAGTGGGGTAGTGAACCAATCCAAGGTGCGATGCACAAAAGGAGCTTGCCATCGAGCTCCTTACAGACAAAGGCGTGCTATCGCCGCTGTTCAAATCGGTTGACGTGCCAATTGCCAAGATCCCCGGACGAGGCGCCGACTCGTCCGTGTATTCTGACTAAGGTTTAGGTCGCATCGGTTTCAACTGGAAAGAACTCGGCAATGTTCCCCCACGGTTCCATCGGGTTCACTGCGGCGTTGATGACCCGGTAGGGAACTTCGACGACGTCGGGGTTATACATAGGCGGCCGGCTCGATGAAACGAACGGGTTGCAGTCGAGGGCAGTGTCGCTGAGCGAGTGATGGACCCTGCAGACCAGCGGCCGGTCCTCGTACACCGAGCATCTGCTGTTCACCAGGAAGTGAACCGCCCCGGGTTTTGTGGAGGCTCCCTTGTTTGAGAAAATGGAGCTATGAAGAAGCAACCGAAGGATTCCCCCGAAGTCATCG
>NZ_DKJX01000018.1:5827-13735 GCF_002454935.1 Massilia sp. UBA6681 | reverse complement strand
TCGATCAGGCCCTGGTCGTTGACCTTGATCTGCAGCTTCATCACGTCGCCGCAGGCCGGCGCGCCGACCATGCCGGTGCCGATCGCATCGTCGCCCTTGTCGAAGGCGCCGACGTTGCGCGGGTTCTCGTAGTGGTCCAGTACTTTGTCCGAATATGCCATGGTAGTGCTCCTAGTATTTAATTTATGAATCGTGAGAAACCGTAGCGAGCGGCAGCAATGTTGGCCGAGAAGCGCAGCTGNNAGTAGTACAGCGAGCATCGCAGGCCGACAGTGCAACGCGCAGTAGGTTTATCGCGGTTCATTAGTGGGCTGCCCATTGGATCGAGTTAAGGTCGATCCCTTCCTTGAACATGTCCCACAGCGGCGACAGTTCGCGCAGTTTGCCGACCTTCGACTTCAGCAGATTCACTGCGAAGTCGATGTCTTCCTCGGTCGTGAAGCGGCCGATGGTAAAGCGGATCGAGCTGTGCGCCAGTTCGTCGCTGCGGCCCAGTGCGCGCAGCACGTAGGACGGTTCCAGCGAGGCCGAGGTGCAGGCCGAACCCGAGGACACGGCGATGTCCTTGATCGCCATGATCAGCGACTCGCCCTCGACGTAGTTGAACGAGACGTTCAGGTTGTGCGGCACGCGGTGGTCCATGTCGCCATTGATGTAGACCTCTTCGATCTCCAGCAGGCCCTTGGCCAGGCGGTCGCGCAGCGCCTTCACGCGCTCGAGTTCCGACGCCATCTCTTCCTTGGCAAGGCGGAAAGCTTCGCCCATGCCCACGATCTGGTGGGTCGGCAGCGTGCCCGAACGCAGGCCGCGCTCGTGGCCGCCGCCGTGCATCTGCGCTTCCAGGCGCACGCGCGGCTTGCGGCGCACGTACAGGGCGCCGACGCCCTTCGGGCCGTAGGTCTTGTGCGCGGTGAAGGTCATCAGGTCGCACTTGGTCTTGTTCAGGTCGATCTCGACCTTGCCCGTCGCCTGCGCGGCGTCGCAATGGAAGATGATGCCCTTCGAACGGCACAGTTCGCCGATCGCGTCGATCGGCTGGATCACGCCGATCTCGTTATTCACCAGCATGACCGAGACCAGGATGGTATCCGGACGGATCGCCGCTTCCAGCTGGGCGACGGTAATCAGGCCATTATCTTGCGGCTCGAGGTAGGTCGCCTCGAAGCCCTGGCGCTCCAGTTCGCGCACGGTGTCCAGCACCGCCTTGTGCTCGGTCTTGACCGTGATGATGTGCTTGCCCTTGGTCTTGTAGAAGTGGGCGGCACCCTTCAGGGCCAGGTTGTTCGATTCGGTCGCGCCCGAGGTCCAGATGATCTCGCGCGGGTCGGCGCCGACCAGGGCCGCCACGTTGGCGCGGGCTTCCTCGACCGCCGCTTCGGCGCTCCAGCCGTACATGTGGCTGCGCGATGCGGGGTTGCCGAACTGCTCGCGCAGGTAGGGGATCATCTTGTCGGCCACGCGCGGATCGATCGGAGTGGTCGCCGAGTAATCCATGTAGATCGGGAAATGCGGCGCAGTCACGAAGCTCTGCTCGGTTTTTTTGTCCAAAGGCGCGTTCATCAGTTCACTCCGGTTTCAATGTTTTGTGCAGCGGTGGCAGCGGTGCGGTGCACCACCACGACGTTTTGTTCTTTCTGCTTCTGCTGGTCGACCAGGTCTTGCAGCGAGACCGAATCGAGGTAGTCGACCATCTTGGCGTTCAGCGTGGTCCACAGCTCATGGGTCATGCAACGGGTGCCGGAAGCAGCATCGGCGCCGTGACAATTTTCTTTGCCGCCACACTGGGTCGCATCGAGCGGCTCGTCGACCGCGATGATGATGTCGGCCACCGTCACCTTGTCGGCGGTTCTGGCCAGGCTGTAGCCGCCGCCGGGGCCGCGGATCGACTCGACGATCTGGTGGCGGCGCAGCTTGCCGAACAGTTGTTCCAGGTACGACAGCGAAATGGCCTGGCGCTGGCTGATGCCCGACAGCGTGACCGGACCATTGCCCTGGCGCAGGGCGAGGTCGATCATCGCGGTAACAGCAAAACGGCCTTTGGTGGTCAGACGCATCGGAACCCCGGTTAGTGTAAAATATTGCCTCTTTTCAACTCATCGGTGCAGCGCAACAATCAAATCTCTTGAGAGAGCCTGCTGAATACGCCGATTAGTTGATCGATTTAGTCAAGTATAGCAAATCCTGACTGGCTTGTCTTGGAGGGCCCCAAAACCTCCATGGGCCTTTCCTCCTCCCGGCCTTTATCGCAAACGCAGCAGTTCCATCGGCCCGAACAGCGCCTGCATCCCCTGGTGCTGGATGAAAGACAGGTTGTACGGGTGCTCGGCATGGATCTGCGGCAGGCGCGCCGCTTCCGGCAGCTTTTTCAACTGCTCGGCGATCTTTCCCCACAGAACGAGCGTCGGCGGCTGCGGCTGGCTTGCCAAGGCAGCAAGCACGGTCTGCAGGAATGGCTGCCAGGCGCGTGCATCGATGGCCGGCGCGACATGCTTGCGGAACACCAGGGCCGCGTTCAGCAGCAGGAANNCAGGGTCTGGATGGAGCCGTTCGTGCGGGCAGCCTGGGCTACCGGGACCATCGCGCTGCCGCCGGTGTCGCCCGCATCGAGTTGACCATTTGCCACCAGCAGCATCTTCATGAAGTTGCGCAGCGAGGTGGCGCGGTTGACCGGTTTCGACAGGCCCGTTTCCGACCACAGCTCGCCGACGGCGCCATCCATGAAGCAGACCCCGGTCGCGCTCTCGGCGCGCGGGTAGGGCCCCTCCCCCACCAGCACGTGCTTCACCCGATCCAGCGGCTGGGCAAAGGCGGCGAAGATGCGGCCCCCGGTCGGCAAGTAGTCGTCGACCGCCAGCGCCGGCAAATAGCCTGGGTCGGCGGCGGCGACGGCCTGCAGGCCGGCCTCGAGGATGGGGCGCCAGGAGGCGTCGGCACGGTCGAGGGCGACGATGATTGGGGCGGGAATTGGATGGTTGGACATGGCGAAATCGCAAGGCGCAAAGAAGCGGGATTGTAGCCCAGGGCTTGGCGCATTCCCAGCGTCAATCTAGCGTCCGCCTTCGGCATTTCAAGGCATGATTTTCACCCTTCCACTCACTCATTCAGGAGGAGCCATGCAAACGATCCGTGAAGTGATGACGCCCGACGTGCAAACGATCTCCCCGCAGGAAACCGTGCAGCGCGCGGCGCAGATGATGGACGAGCTCAACGTCGGCGCGATTCCCGTCTGCGACGGCGACCGGCTGGTGGGCATGATCACCGACCGCGACATCACCGTGCGCTCGGTGGCGGCCGGGCAGTCGCCGGACCAGACCTTCGTGGGCGACGTGATGAGCACCGACGTGCGCACCTGCTACAGCAACCAGGACCTCGACGAGGTGATGGACACCATGGGCGACGTGCAGATCCGGCGCGTGCCGGTGATCGACGAGAACTCCAGGCAGCTGGTGGGGATCGTGTCGCTGGGGGACATCGCGACCAAGTCGACCGGGGCGGTAGAGGGGGCGCTGGATGAGATCTCGTCGCCGTCGGAGCCGGATCGATCGGAAACCCGGCATTGATGGGATGTCCTTGGTGGGCGCAACAAGCGCCCACCAAGGGATCACTCCGCGTCCGGCTGCTGCGACGGATGCGCGGCCTTGAACGCCGGCAAATCCACACACAGCGCATTGATGCGCGCAATGGTCGGATACGCATCCACGTCGATATCGAAACGCTGCGCATTGAACACCTGCGGCACCAGGAAGCAGTCGGCGATGGTCGGCGTGTCGCCGTGGCAGAAGCGCCCCGTGCCCAGGTTGCGCGCCAGGTGCGCTTCCACCGAGCGCAGCCCCTCGATCACCCAGTGGCGATACCAGTCGGTCTTCGCTTCTTCCGACAGCCCCAGGTGCTTCACCAGGTACTTCAGCACGCGCAGGTNNCTCGCGCACGCGGGCACGGCCGACCGCGTCCTTCGGCAGCAGCGGCACCATCGGGTGCAGCTCGTCCAGGTACTCGATGATGGCCATCGACTGCGTCAGCGTCATGCGGTCGTCCTGCAGGGCCGGCACCAGCCCGCTCGGATTGATGGTCAGGTAGTTGTCCATCAGGTGCTGCCCGCCCTCGCGCAGCAGGTGCACCGGCACCGCCTCGTAGTCCAGTCCCTTCAGGTTGAGCGCGATGCGCACCCGGTACGCGGCCGAGCTGCGAAAATAGGTGTAGAGCTTCATGCGGGTCTCCTCTCAGGCTTTCCTGTGATAAGGGCATACTTCCTGGTCGATCGCGCCGAAGATGCTGGCGCCGTCCTTGTCGACCATCTCGATGCGCACGGTGTCACCATACGCCAGGAAGGGCGTGTGCGGCTTGCCCCCCTCGATCGTCTCGTACATGCGCACCTCGGCCAGGCAGCAGTAGCCGACGCCGCCGTTCTCGATGCTCGATCCGTGCAGGCTGCCCTGCTTGTTCGACACCGTGCCGGAACCGACGATGCTGCCCGCGCCCAGCTCGCGCGTCCGGGCGGCGTGCGCGATCAGCTGGGCAAAGCTGAAAGTCATGTCCTCGCCCGCGTTCGGGCGGCCGAAGGGGCTGTCGTTGAGCGTCACCAGCAGCGGCAGGTGCAGCTTGCTGTCCTGCCAGGCCTCGCCCAGCTCGTCNNGGTTGCGCAGCGAGACGTCGTTCACCAGCATCACCAGGCGGATCGCGCTAGCCGCTTCTTCGCTTGACGCGCCCATCGGCACGTCGCCGGTAATGACCGCCACCTCGGCCTCCAGATCCACGCCCCACTCTTCCGAGAGCACGGCGATCGGGTCGCAGGGACCCACGAAGGAATCCGAGCCGCCCTGGTACATCAGCGGATCGCTGTAGAAGGATTCCGGCAGCTCGGCGCCGCGCGCCTTGCGCACCAGCTCGACGTGGTTGATGTAGGCCGAACCGTCGCACCATTGGTAGGCGCGCGGCAAGGGCGAATGGCATTCTTCCTCGATGAAGGACTCGGCCTTGTCGGCAGTGCCGGCGTTCAGGCGCTCGTACACCTTCTTGAGCTGCGGCGCTAGCTCATCCCAGTTGTCCAGCGCGCACTGCAGCGTGCGGGCGATCTTCGGGACGGCCTGGCAGGTGACCAGGTCGCGGCTGACGACGACCAGCGTGCCGTCGCGGCCGCCGGTCTTGAGGGTGGCGAGTTTCATGGCGTTTCCTTTGCTTGGTGTTTGCTTTTCGCCATTAGAGAACAAAACGTACTATCATTCAAACAGTATTTTTCGCTCGATTTATTAGATAAGCTTATGAATCCGACCCTGCGCCAGATGCGCGCATTCGTGGCCCTGGCCAAGACGGGTAACTTTACGCTTGCCGCGCAGGCAATGCACGTCACGCAATCGGCGCTCTCGGGTTTGATCAAGGAGCTCGAGCAGACCCTGGGCGCCAAGGTGGTCGACCGCAGCACGCGCCGCGCCCTGCTCACCGACATCGGCAAGGAACTCTACCCGCTGTTCAGCCAGATGATCGACGACCTCGACGGCGCCCTGGCCAATGTGGCCGACCACACGCGCCTGAAAAAGGGCATCGTGCGCATCGCCGCACCCCAGCTGCTGTCCTGCACCCTGATGCCGGAGGCGATCGCCGCCTACCGCGCCCGCTACCCCGACATCGAGGTGCGCCTGGGCGACACCGGCGTGGAAAGCGTGGTCAACCGGGTGCTGTCGGGCGAAGCCGACATCGGCATCGGCCCGGAACGCGAACCCGCACCGCCGCTCGACGCGCGTCTGCTGTTCGAGATGCCCTTCGCGCTGGTGTTCCCGCGAGGGCACGAACTGGAAAAGCAGGCGCGCGTCACCTGGAAGGACGTCGCGCGCTACCCGCTGATCTCGCTGCAGGGCCAGTTCACCGAGCGCCTGCTGGACGACATGCACGCTTCAAAGCATGCGCCATCGGTCAAGCCCGCCAACGAGGTCACCTTCATGACGACCGCGCTGGCGATGGCCGCCGCCGGACTCGGGGTGACGGTATGCATGCCCTACGCCGCGCCGCTGGCCACGCTCTACGGCCTGGTCATGCGCCAGCTGGAGGAACCGGTGCTCACGCGCCGCTTCTTCCTCTACACGCGCCCGGGACGCTCGCTGTCGCCGGCGGCGGAGAGCTTCATCGACTTCCTCGACGGTTTCGTCGGCAGCCAGGCGCTTGCTTCGTCAGCGTGAACATGGGCTGCGGCGCGCATCACTTGGCCGCTTTCGCGGACGGATAGAAGACCTGCTCGCCGCCCGCCTTGAACGAGGCGATCAGCCTTTGCCCTTCGGGTGAAGTCATCCACTCGATCAGCTGCATCGCGCCCTTGTAGTTGACGTGCTTGTGGCGCTCCGGATTCACCGCGATGATGCCGTAGGGGTTGAACATCCTGGGGTCGCCCTCGACCGCGATCTGCAGGCCGGTCCTGGCCTTGTAGGCGATATAGGTGGCGCGGTCGGTCAGGGTGTAGGCGTTCATTTCCGCCGCCATGTTCAGCACTTCGCCCATGCCCAGCCCGGCGGAGATATAGGCGACGCCCTGCGGCTGGGCGCCGGCCTGCTTCCAGTAGGCCTTTTCCATCTGATCGGTGCCCGAGTTGTCGCCGCGCGAGACGAAGCGCACCTGGCTAGCGGCGATCTTCTTCATCGCCGCGAGCACGTCCTTGCTGCCCTTGATGCCGGCTGGGTCGCTTAGCGGACCGACCAGGATGAAGTCGTTGTACATCACGTCGCGGCGCTTGACGCCATGGCCTTGGGCGACGAACTTGTCCTCCGCCGCGCGCGCATGGACCAAAGTCACGTCGACGTCGCCATTCTTCGCCAGCTCGAGGGCCTTGCCGGTGCCGACCGAGATCACGCTGATCCTGTAATTGGTCTTGCTCTCGAACTTGGGCAGCAGGTATTGCAGCAGGCCCGAGTTCTCGGTGCTGGTGGTGGTGGAGAGCCTGATCGCCTGCTGGGCCAGGGCTGGCGCAGTCGCCGCCAGCAGGAAGCCCAGCAGGGCAAGCTGTTTGCTCAGGAAGCGCATGTTTGACCGCCCCATCGTAAGTGGTGGATGCGCCATCCTAAGCTATACTGAAAATCTTTCAATATGAACAAGTTTGCATATGTTGCGCATCAAGCTGTCCTACACCTTCGACGATGCGGCAGTCTCCGGGCAGCAGCTCGGCAATCCCTTGTTCGATATCCTGGGCGCCATCCATGCGTGTGGATCGGTGGGCGCGGCGGCGGCGCAGCTCGGACTGTCCTACCGCCACATCTGGGGTGAACTGAAGCGCTTCGAGACGGCGCTGCGGGCCGACCTGATCGTCTGGGAACGCGGCAAGCGGGCCCGCCTGTCGCCCTTCGGGGAGAAGCTGCTGTTCGCCGAACGGCGCGCCCGGATGCGCGTACAACCGCAGGTCGACAACCTGATCGCCGAGATGGAGCGCGAATTCGCGCTGGCCTTCGACCCGCAGGCACACGTGATTTCCATGTTCGCCAGCCATGACCTGGCCCTGCCGCGCCTGAAGGAATTCTTGGCGCGCGACGCCAAGCTGCACCTGGACCTGCAATACCGCGGCAGCCTCGAGTGCATCGCCGCCCTGTCGCGCGGCGAGTGCCTGCTGGCGGGCTTCCATGTGAGCGAAGACCACGCGCCCGGCAGCATGACGCACAAGGCCTTCAAGTCCATGCTCAAGCCGGGCCGCCACAAGCTGATCCGGTTCGTCGGCAGGCAGCAGGGCCTGATGGTAGCCGCCGGGAACCCGAAAGGCATCCACGGCGTGCAAGACCTGCGCCGCAAGGACCTGCGCTTCGTGAACCGCCAGAGCGGCTCCGGCACCCGGGTCACGGTCGAGCAGCTGCTGGCCAAGGAAGGCATCCATCCCGGCGAGGTCGACGGCTTCGAGAATGCCGAACCGACCCATCTCGCCGTCGCCGCCAGCGTCGC
>NZ_DKJX01000018.1:0-5794 GCF_002454935.1 Massilia sp. UBA6681 | reverse complement strand
CCGGCGACGTGGTCGCCCTGCGGAGCGCCTTCCCCTGGTATGCGTTCCGCACGCCGAAACACCAGGGCGCGCCCTGCGCTTGACGCGGGCTGCACGTACAATAGCGTGCATCCCCGTTTTTCCTGCCACCGATGTCCCTCAACACGATCGAGATCAACCGCCTGATGGACCGCTTCGACCGCCATGACAGCGTCTGGCTGTTCGGCTACGGTTCCCTGATCTTCAAGGCCGACTTCCCGTTCATCGAACGCCGCCCCGCCAGCATTCGCGGCTGGAGCCGCCGCTTCTGGCAGGGCTCGCACGACCACCGCGGCACCGAAGACGCGCCAGGCCGCGTGGTGACGCTGGTGCCGGTCGATGGCGCCACCTGCCACGGCATGGCCTACCTGGTCACGCCCGAGGAGTTCGCCCACCTCGACCACCGCGAGAAGAACGGCTACCTGCGCCTGGCCACCGAGATGACATTCGAGGACGGCGGCACCGCCGAGGGCATCGTCTACATCGCCACATCCGACAACGCCGCCTATCTCGGCCCCGCGAGCGAGCAAGCCATCGCGCGCCAGATCGCCAGCGCACGCGGCCCGAGCGGCCCGAACAGCGAATACCTGCTGGAACTGGCGCGTGCCCTGCGCGAGCTCGGCAAGTACGACGAGCACGTGCATGCGATCGAGCGCCACCTGAAAGAATTCATCGGGGCGGCGCGCTGAGGTCTCATGGTGAACCGGCCGGCCTGCGCTCCACCTTGAGCAACAAGGGTGCTTTCGGCCGCAAGGAAATATTCAACACCGCCTCCGGCTCCCCCTCCCCCTTCGCCAGCACGAAACGCTGCAGCAGCATCGCCGCCACCACCGTCATCTCCGCCAGCGCCAGTTGCTGTCCCAGGCACACCCGCGGCCCGGTGCCGAAGGGCATGAAGGCCCCGCGCGGAATCGCCGGCGCATCCGCCCCGAAGCGCTCCGGCCGGAAGGCCTGCGGCTCCGGAAACCAGCGCGGGTCGCGGTGCATCAGGAACACCGGAACCATGAACATGGTCCGCGCCGGCATGGTCCAGCCGCCAAGCAGGAAGGCGCGCGTCGAACGGCGGCTCATCAGGATCGGCGCGGCCGGGTACAGGCGCATCGTCTCGTTCACGGTCTGGGCCAGGTAGCCCAGCCGCGCCAATGCGTCCTCGCCAGGCGCGTCGCCCTGCAGCACCGCATCGACTTCGCGCCGCGCCGCTTCCTGCGCGGCCGGATTGGCCGCCATGCACCAGGCCCACCAGCTCAGGCTGGCCGCGGTGGTCTCGTGTCCGGCGATGAAAGCCATCATGCATTCGTCGCGCACCGCCGACAAGGGCCAGGCGTCCGCGTCCTGCCGGTGCAGTTCCAACAGGCGGCTCAGCAGGTCCTGTGGCCAGGCATCGAGCGGCAAGGCCAGGCGCGCCTGCACGTGGCGCTCGATCAGCTGCGCCAGCATGGCGCGCACCTGCCGCTTGCGCCGCTTCCATGGCAGCCAGTCGGGCGCGCTGGCAGGCCAGAACATCTCGGCATTGGCCGCCACCAGCGCCTCGTGCACCGCGCTCTCCACCGCACGCGCATCATGGCCGATCTCGCTCGAAAACATCATGCGCATGATGACGTCCATCGCCAACGAGGTCAGCGCGCTTTCGATCGGCATCGCTGCGCCCGGCTGCCAGCTTGCCATTGCCGCCTCGGCTGCCGCCGCGATCGTCGGAACGAAGGCCTTGACCGACTTCGGCGCAAAGGCCGGTTGCAGTGCCTGGCGTTTCGCTGCCCAAGCGCTGCCCTCCGCGACCAGGACGCTGTCGCCCTGCAGGTAGGCGAAGATCTCGATTCCGCGCTCCCAGCGCTGGATCGCGTCATGGCGCCCCACCAGCAGCTCGCGCACCAGTTGCGGGTCACTGACCACGATCTCGTGCTCCGGCCACATGCGCAGGTGGACCACGTCGCCATAGGCCTGGCGCCAGCTCGCCAGGCTGCCGGGCAGGTCGCGCGCCATGCGCGCCAAGAGGCCCCAGCCGGTCAGGCCGGACGGCGGACCGGGCGGCCAGGCGCCGGGCGGATGCCGGGCCGGCGCCGGGTTGGCGGAAGCGGGCGGCGCGCCATCCGCATGGAAGGGGCATCGGGAGGTGTCGGGCGTGTTCATGTCTCGCATTCTTCGCCGCTTCTGCCCCCGCGTCTTGAACGGAAACGACATCGACAGGCCGCGGGCGCCTGCCTATACTGCTGGCTCATGGCCCCCGATCGTCACGATTGCCTGCTCCCCTGCCCCGACCGGCTGGCGCGCGGCCCGCGCATATGCAATGCGGGTAAGTCGCCGCATGACCGCCTCTACCTGGCGCCGCCGGCGCTGCAGGGCGCGATGCTGGCGCTGGTCAGCCGCGACACCTCCCGCCTCGCACTAAGCGACGCCCAGCGCTTGTCGCACTTCCCCGCTTCGCCGATCGTGACGCTGTCCTGGTTCGACGGGTCCGGGATGGGCCTGGTGGACACGGACACGGGCTGGCATCCCTTCGCTGCGCAGATGATGATCTCGGGCAGCCATTCGCGCCCGGTGACCACCTGGTCGCCGACGGGCGGCCGCGGCTACATGGCCTGCTTCCAGCCGGACGCCGTCCCCGCCCTGTTCGGCATCGAGCTCGCGGCCATCCAGGACCGCTTCCTGCCGNNGGCCGCGCCCGACGATGCCGCCGCTATGCACGTGCTGGAGGCGGCGCTCGGCAAACGCTGGCGCGCGGCGCAGGGAGGCGAGACAAGCCGGTTCTTGCTGCGCCAGATGGGCCGGCATTGGGTGCAGCGCCTGGCCTGGCAGGCGCACCAATGGCGCGACACACACAGCGCGCGCCAGGTCGAGCGCCGCATCAAGTCCTTCAGCGGGCGTTCGCTGCGCGAGTGGCAGTCGCTGGTGCGCACCGAAGGCCTGTTCTTCGCGGCCCGCGAACGCTACGAGACCGGCCAGCCCTTCGACTGGGCCACGCTGGCCCTGGACGAGGGCTTCTCGGACCAGGCCCACCTGAGCCGCGTCACCCGGCAGATCTGCGGCTTTCCCCCGACCGAATTCGCCGACCGCTACATCGAGGACGAGTCCTTCTGGATCTACCGGCTGTGGGTCTGAAGACCGGCCCTGCCCGGCCTGAAGTCCGCTAGAATCGCTGGACCATACGAAGCGCGTCGATGCCACGCGCCATATAACAAGGAGAACAGGGATGTCGAAGAAGATGCTGATGGGCTTGTGCGCTTCGCTGCTGCTGGCGATACCGCCTGCCGTGGCGCAAACCAAGGCCGTTGAACCCACGCCGCAATACGACGCCGCGCTGGCCCAATCGCTCGGCGCCGACGAGCGCGGCATGCGCCCCTATGTATTCGTGATCCTCAGGACCGGCCCCAGGAACATCGAGGACAAGGCCGAGCGCGCGAAGATCTTCGAGGGCCACTTCGCCAACATGGGCAAGCTCGCAGCCGAGAAGAAACTGGTCTTCGCCGGACCGCTGGACGGCAAGGAAGGCCGCCGCGGCATCTTCGTGATCGCGACGCCGGACATCGAGGAAGCCAAGCGCTACGTGGCAACCGATCCGGTCATTTCAAGCGGGCTGATGGAGGCCGAGTACCACAAGCTCTATGGCTCGGCGGCGCTGATGATGGTGAATGAGGTGCACAACAAGANNCCTGCCGATCTCGATCGGGCGGCCGGCTAGAACAGGTCCAGCTGCCCGGCTGCGTTCCCGCCGCCGCTCTTGCCGGCGGCAGGCGACGGCCGCGGCGGCACCACCAGCGGCTTGCGGAACTGCGACCCGTCCAGCCTGCCGAAGCGCCCCCGGAACTCCCCCATCCCCAGCCGGTCCACCGCTTTCGAGAAGCGCTGGCGGATCAGGTCCGCCCACACGCCCTCCCCGTGCATGCGTTTACCGAAGTCGCTGTCGTAATCCTTGCCGCCGCGCAGGTCGCGCACGCGGTTCATGACGCGCTGCGCCCGCTCGGGGAAATGCGCCTGCAGCCATTCCTGGAACAGCGGGTTGACCTCGTGCGGCAGGCGCAACACGACGTAATGGGCGCCGATGGCGCCGGCCTCAAGCGCCGCTTCCAGGATGCGCTCGATCTCCGGTTCGGTGACGAAAGGAATGATGGGCGCCACGCTCACGCTGACCGGAATGCCGGCCTCGGCAAGGGTGCGGATGGTGCGCAGGCGCCGTGCCGGCGCTGCCGCGCGCGGTTCCAGCGTGCGCGCGATCTCCGGATCGAGCGTGGTCAGGGTGATGGCGGCGCAGGCCAGGTTCTTTTCCGCCATCGGCGCGATCAGGTCGATGTCGCGCTCGATGAGGGAGGACTTGGTGATGAGCCCGACCGGATGCCGGCATTCGCTCAGCACCTCGAGCACCTGGCGCGTCAGGCGCAGCTCGCGCTCGCAGGGCTGATAGGCGTCGGTGTTGACGCCGAGGGCGATGTGCTCGGGCACGTAGCCCGGCTTGGCCAGCTCGCGCCGCAGCAGCTCGGCCGCGTTCACCTTGGCGAACAGCCGGCTTTCGAAGTCGAGCCCCGGCGACAGGCCGAGGTAGCTGTGGGTGGGCCGCGCAAAGCAATAGATGCAACCGTGCTCGCAGCCGCGATACGGATTCAGCGAGACCTTAAAGGGGATGTCGGGCGAAGCATTACGCGAGAGGATGCTCTTGGCGTGCTCGTCGGTGACGACCGTCTTGATGCCGGCGGCTTCGTCCTCCTCACGCTCCCAGCCGTCGTCGAATTCTTCGCGGCCATTGAATTCGTATCGACCCTGCAGGTTCGATACCGCGCCCCGCCCCTTGCGCGCCGCGAGCGGACGCGGGCCGAGCATGGGCTGCTCGTCCACGGGCTGGCGCTGGCTGGGTTGGTTGCGGTCGGGCACGTCGGCTCCATACTGTATATTTATACAGTATGGTACGCCTCCCTCAGCGGGATTTCAAGTCCGGCGCACCAGGCGGCACATAGGCGGCCTGCTGTTGCACGAAGCCGTCGAATGCGTCGAACAAGGGCTGGAAGGCGGCATCGTCCCCTTCCAGCTGGGCCAGCGCCAGCGCCGCCGCCTCCAGCGAAGACAGCTGGTGCGGCGCATGCGCCTTGCGGATCCGGTAATTCGAGGGCGCGACGTCGACCAGCGCCAGGCGCGGCAAGGCTTGCAGGGCCGGGTTCAGGTACAACATCTTGCGGCTCTTGCGCCAGGTGGCGTCCAGCACCACCAGGCGCAGGCGCTCGGCCGCCATCGCCTCGAAAGGCGGCGGCGCCGGCAGGCTGGCGTCGCCCGGGGTGTCCGGGTACAGCAGCACCGGCACCCGCCCATCCGCGTGCAGCAGCGCATCCAGTTCGGCGCTGTCGAATTGCTCGCCGACCGCCAGCCTGCTTCCGGCCACGCTCAGGTGCAGCAGGCGCGCGCTGTTCTTGGCATTGGCCACTTCGAGCGGATGCTGCAGCACCAGCAGCGCCGCACGCGGCTCGACGCGGGTGATCCAGCGGCAGATGCAGGCCGACTGCGCGCGCAGGCAGGTGGCGCAGCGCGCACGTTTCACGGATACCCCGCTCATGGCGAAGGCGACCAGCCGCCGCCCAGCGCACGGTACAGGTCGACGTGGGCCGCGAGCAGGCTGGCGCGCAGCCGCAGCACGGTGTTCTCGGCGCCGAAGGCATTGCGCTGGGCGTCCAGCTCTTCGAGGTAGGACGCATAGCCGTTCGCATAGCGGTTGTGCGCCACCCGCAGCACCTCATTCGCCGCCGTCCGTCGCGCTTCGGCCTCGGTCAGCTGGCGCCGCAGGCCGTCGATGCCGGCC
>NZ_DKJX01000017.1:0-3307 GCF_002454935.1 Massilia sp. UBA6681 | reverse complement strand
CAACGTCGCGCAGGCAGATCTGGCCGAGTTTGACCGCGTGGGGGGGAGGCCCGCCCGCCCTACGGGAAGCTTGCGATTGGCGACGTTGCGCGAGGTCATTTATTCAGTTTTCTGATCCGTTCCGATGGCGTAATGATATCAGTCAGACGGATACCGAACTTGTCGTTCACGACCACGACCTCGCCCTGTGCGATCAGGCAACCATTGACCAGCACGTCCATCGGCTCGCCGGCCAGGCCGTCGAGTTCCACCACGGAGCCTTGCGCCAGTTGCAGCAGGTTCTTGATCGCGATCTTGGTGCGGCCGAGTTCCACGGTCAGCTGGACCGGGATGTCGAGGATGAAGTCGATGTCGTTCGGCGTGTCGTTGCGCGCGCCCTTGTTCGAGAAATCCTTGAACACGGCCGCGGTGGCGGTGGCCTGCTGCTGTTGCTGGCGTTCGAGCGCCGCCGCTTCGGCCGCGGCCTGCTCGGCAATCGCCGCGCCCCAATCGTCGTCGAGTGCGCTCTGGTCATCCTGGGTATCGGACATGGTGCTCTCCTGTTGCTCGCCGGCCCTTCAAGCCGGCGATTCGTTCTGTTATTTGAAGTTGTCGCTGTTGGCGAGCAGCTTCTCGACCTTCAGCGCGTACTGGCCGTTGAAGACGCCGTAGCTGCAGTCCATCACCGGCACGCCGTCCACGGTCGCCTGCAGGGTTTCCGGGACGGTGATCGGGATGATGTCGCCGATCTTCATGTTGAGGATCTCGTCGAAGTTGGCCCGGCCTTCGCCCAGCACCGCCACCAGCTCGACTTCGGCGACCTGGATCTGCTGGGTCATCAGGCGCACCCAGCGCTTGTCGACTTCCAGGGCTTCGCCCTGGATGCTCGAGGTCAGCGCGTCGCGGATCGGCTCGATCATCGAGTAGGGCATGCAGAAGTGGATCTGGCCCGACACCGAACCGAGTTCGATGGTGAAGGTGCAGGACACCACGACCTCGTTCGGGGTCGCGATGTTGGCGAACTGCGTGTTCATCTCGGAGCGGATGTATTCGAACTCGATCGGGTACACCGGCTCCCACGACTTGGCATAGGCCTCGAACACGATGTCGAGGATGCGCATGATGATGCGCTGCTCGGTCTGGGTGAAGTCGCGGCCTTCCACACGCGTGTGGAAGCGGCCGTCGCCACCGAACAGGTTGTCGACCAGCAGGAACACGAGGCCCGGGTCGAACACCATCAGCGCCGTGCCGCGCAGCGGCTTCATGTGGATCAGGTTGAGGTTGGTGGGGACCACCAGGTTGCGGATGAACTCGCTGTACTTCGAGACCCGCACCGAACCCACCGATACCTCGGCGCTGCGACGCAGGAAGTTGAACAGGCCAACCCGCAGATACCTGGCGAAACGCTCGTTGATGATCTCGAGCGTCGGCATGCGGCCGCGGACGATCCGCTCCTGCGTTGCCAGGTTATAGGTGCGTACCCCCGAGGTGTCTTCAGGCGCCGCAATGTCGTCCTGATCGCCGTTGACCCCTTTTAAGAGGGCATCGACTTCTTCCTGTGAGAGGAAATTATCGGCCATGGTGCTTCAGTTACTGGATGATGAAGGAGGTGAACAATACGTCGGTGACGTCCTGCTCGTCGCCGTCCTTGTCGAAGGGTTCCTGGACGATCGCCTGGATCTCGGCGGCGAGCTGCTGCTTGCCCTGGACCGTGCTGATCTCCGATGCCCGCTTGCCCGACAGGAGCAGCAGCACGCGGTTGCGCACGATCGCCATGTTGTCCTTGACCAGGGTCGCCTGTTCCGCGCCCGCCACCTGCAGGGTGAACTGCACCTGCAGATACTGCTCGCCATTCTCCGGCTGCAGGTTGACCGTGAAGGCCTCGACCGGCACGTACTCCGGCTTGACGCCGGCGTCCTTCTTTTTCTTCTTCTTCGATTCCTTCGGGCTCTCGTGCGCCGCTGCCCCGTCGCCGCCCTGCATGAAGTACCAGGCCGCGCCACCGCCGCCGCCGAGCAGCAGCACGGCCGCCGCCGCGATCACGATCAGCTTCTTCTTGGAGCCGGCCGGAGCTGCCGCTGCGTCCGCCTTCGGATCGGCCTTTGGTTTTGCTTGCGCCATCGAGATGCCTCTTTACTGCCTAAAAGAATGATTCCGTCATTATGGCATTATCGCGGGGAANNGACTCTTTTCCCCCGCCCACCCCACGTTATGATTATGCAAACGTATCGACCAGCCCGTTGTCACCCAGGCTCACGGTCCGGGTAGCCGGCCGCGCAGCGGCGTCATCACCCGCCGCGACCGTGCCGCCCGCATTGCCAAGACCACCACCGCTGGCATGGCGGCGCTCGCCATCCTGCTGCGCCTGGCGCCCGTCCGGCATGCCGGCATCGACGGTCGCGTTACCGAGCGCGATGCCGCTCTCGCCCATCATCTCGCGCAGGCGCGGGAGGGCGTTTTCCAGGGCTTGCCGCACTTCCTGCTGGTTCGACGAGAAGGCCACGCTGGCCCCGTCGTTGGTCACGTTGAGCACCACCTGCACCGGACCGAGGTCCGGCGGGTTCAGCGTCAGGGTCGCGGCCTGTTCCTTGCCCACCATGTAGACGATGCGCTGGCTGACCTGGTTATCCCAGGCCTGGGTGCCGAGACGCGCCGGGATGCGGTCGCCCGGCATGGCGGCCGGGTTCGGCAAGCCCTCGAGCTTGGCGGCCTGGGCCTGCAGCTGGGTGACGGTTGGCAGGGGCGCCTCGAGGTTCGCCGCCGTGTTGGCGGCGGCGTCGCGCAGCTGTGGCTGGGTCTTGCCTGCATCCAGAGGCACCGGCGCCTCTGCCTGCGCGCGCAGGTCGGCGCTTTCCTGGGCCGTGGTCTGCACGCCGGCCGCCAGCGAGAAACCGGCCGCGTCGCTGTCGGCGGCGGCCAGCGGATCCGCGCCTGCCACGCCGCCGTCCGCGGTCTCGAGTTTCGCGAACGCGGACTGGAGCGCGGCGAGCTGCAGCTCGGCGCCGCCGGCTGCCGTTGCCGCTTCGGCCGTGACCGGCGCGGCCGCAGGGGCCTGGATCAGGGACGCCATGAAGGCGAGCATGTCGGTCACCGGCGTGGTGGCCGCGTCGGCGGCGGCGCTGGCGGATTCGGCGGCGGCTGCCGCGTCCTTGGCCGGGTCGCCCGATTCGGCGATGGCCGCTCCCTGCGCCGTCGCCGGCGCGTCCGACGATGCTTCGTTCTGCTTGGCCGGCTCGCGTGCTGCGGGTTTCGCTCCCTGGGCAGCCGGCTTGTCGGCCTGCTTGGCGGGAGCCGCCGGCTTGCTGGCCGGCGCGGCGGCCGGCGCCGG
>NZ_DKJX01000071.1:0-4421 GCF_002454935.1 Massilia sp. UBA6681 | reverse complement strand
ACCAGGTGGCGTAGGTGGAGAAACGGAAGCCGCGCTCGGGCTCGAACTTGTCGATCGCGCGCATCAGGCCGATGTTGCCCTCTTCGATCAGGTCGAGCAGCACGACGCCGCGGTTGATGTAGTGCTTGGCGATCGAGACTACCAGGCGCAGGTTATGCTCGATCATCTTCTGGCGCGCCGCGAAATCGCCCCCCTTGGCCTGTGTGGCGACCTGGACTTCCTCGCTCGCCGTCAGGAGCGGGCGGGTGCCGATCTGGTTGAGGTAGTGCTGGGTGGTGTCGGTGGCGAGCTCGGCCTGCAAGACCTTGCGCAGCTCGTCCACCGTGTCGACCTCGGGGCCGGGGAGGATGTCCTCCCCGTCGGTCGCAGCGGCGCCCCCGCGTTCCGGTTCGTCCGGAAACTCGTCTGATTCCTGCTGGTCCAGCGAGTGCGGCGGCTGCGTCATACCATTACATCCTCTATCGGCCCGGCAGGAACCTCGCCGGATCAACGGGTTTGCCCTGCTGGCGTATCTCGAAATGCAACTTCACCGAGTCGGCATCCGAATCGCCCATTTCCGCGATCATCTGGCCCTTGGCCACATTGTCGCCTTCCTTGACGACGATCTTGCGGTTGTGCGCGTATGCCGACAGCAAGCTGTTGTTGTGCTTGACGATGACGAGGTTACCATAACCCCGGATGCCACTGCCAGCGTACATTACCTTGCCGGCGCCCGCAGCCACCACCTGCTGGCCTGGACGGCCGGCGATGTCGATGCCCTTGTTGCGGCCTTCGTCGAAGGTGGCGACGATGCGGCCGTCCGCCGGCCACATCCAGCTCAGCTTGTCGTCGTCGTTCGCGGTCACGGTGCTGCCGGCGACGATCGCTGGGGCCGGGGCCGCCGGCGCCGGTGCTGCCGGGCGCACCGGCTCGGTGCGCGCGCCCGATTCCGGCCGGGCGGCGACGTTCTCGGTGTAGGGCTGCTTGTCGGCGCGCGGTTCGGTCTTGCGCGGCGGCGTGGCCGCCGGCGGCGCCGGCACCGGCTGGGTCTGGATGTTGGCGGTGCGTTCGCCACGCTCCGGCGCCGCAACGCGCAGGGTCTGGCCGACCTTGATGTCGTCCGGATCGCGCAGGTTGTTCCAGGCGACGATGTCGCGGTAGTTTTCGCCGTGGTCCAGTGCAATGCGCAGCAGGGTGTCGCCGCGGCGTACCGTGTACATGCCCTTCTCGGCCTTCGGTTCTTCGACGCGGGCGGCCGGGGCCGGGCGCGGACGCTCGGATACCGAGGCGCCGGTGCGCTCGACGACCGGCGCCTGGCGCGTCAGGGAGTTACAGCCGGCCAGCAGGCCGAGGGCGAGGGTGAGCAATGCGAGGCGGGGTAAATGGGAGGCTTGGTTCATTGTCTTTCTATTTTCTGTTCATGTTCTATGGCGGCGCGTCCCTGCAGCAGCGCCAGGGGCGACACGCGCCGGCGGACATCATCAGCCGTGGTCGTGCCGGTTGGACCAGGCTCTTCAACGCCGGCCGGGCCGGCGGGGTTGACCCGGCAGGCCGGGACAGGCAGCATCGTGCGCGGCGCGCCTGGGCACGCCCGCTGGCCATGCTAGATGGTGCCGGGGCGCAGCGGCACGAAGTGGCACGCTTCCAGCGTTTCTCTGGCCCACTCGCTTTTGCCGATGCGGGTAATACGTTGCAGGTGCTGGACCTGGGCGCCAACCGGTGCGACGAGATGCGCGCCGATGGCCAGTTGTTCGAGCAGGGCTTGCGGCACTTCGAGTCCCGCAGCTGCAAGGATGATGCCGTCGAAAGGCGCTACCTGCGGCAAGCCTAGCATACCATCGCCGTATTGCAAACGCAGGTTCGAAATCCTCAGCGGCCGCAGGTTGGTCTTGGCCAGCTCGTGCAGCGGCTTGATGCGCTCGATCGAATACACCTCGCGCGCCACGAAGGACAGCACGGCTGCCTGGTAGCCGCAGCCGGTGCCGATCTCGAGCACCCGGCCCAGCTGGCCTCCGGCACCTATCGAGGCGCGCATCGCTTCGATCATGCGCGCGACGATGTAGGGCTGCGAAATCGTCTGGTTGTGCCCGATCGGCAGCGAGGCGTCGATGTACGCCTGCGCCGACAGGGCCGGTTCGATGAACAGGTGGCGCGGCACCGCTTCCATCGCGCCCAGCACGACGCCGTCCTTGACGCCCTGCTTCGCCACGCGCGCCACCATGGCCCGGCGTACCGCTTCCGACGCCATCAGCTCGGAGCGCTGCGCGACCGGGGCGGCCGGCGCATGTGCCTGGGCATAGCCGGGCGGACGCGGCGACGGCGCCGGCGCGGCCGGCGCGAAACTGGCGCGCCCCGCCGTGCTCGCATTGCGCGTCGCGGTCTGCGGCGTGGCAACCGGCGTAGGCAGCCCCGGCTTGCGCACGGCGCCGCCGGTCACCGAGGACAGCGGCAAGGGAAAGGTGCTGCGCTTATCGTTCACGTCGCCGCTCATACGAGTCCTCGCAGCAGTTCCAGCTGGGCCTTGTGGGTCAGGTCGACCTGCAGCGGCGTGATCGACACGCAGCCCTGCGCGGTCGTATGGAAATCGGTGCCCTCGCTCGCATCGCGGCAGGCGCCCGGTGCGCCGATCCAGAAGATCTCGCGGCCACGCGGATCCTGCGAACGGATAACCGGCTCGGCCTGGTGGCGGCGGCCGAGGCGCGAAGGCGTCAAGGGACCGATCTCTTCGTACGGCAGGTTCGGGATGTTCACGTTGAACAGGAAGGGCAGCTCGAGCTTGTCGAAGCGGCGCTCGACGATCTCGCGCGCGACCCTGGCGGCGGCATCGACATGGGCCCAGCCCGGATTCACCTGCGAAAAGGCGANNCGCCGGGATGCCGAACAGGTAGGCTTCGGTGGCCGCCGCGACGGTGCCGGAATACAGGGTGTCGTCGCCCATGTTCTGGCCATTGTTGATGCCGGAAACGACCAGGTCGGGCGGCGCATCGCCCATCGCGGTCAGGGCGATGTGGACGCAATCGGTCGGCGTTCCATTAACAAAATGGAAACCGTTGGCGGCCTTCGTGACCGTCAGCGGGCGGTCGAGCGTCAACGAATTCGACGCACCCGAGCGGTTGCTGTCGGGTGCGACCACCACGATGTCCGCGATCGCGGACAAGGNNCTGATACCAGGCGCCAGGTAGCCGTCGTCGTTACTGATAAGAATTCGCATGTCAGCGATTTTACCTGAAGCAACGCCCGGATCGCTCGTCAGCAAGTCCTTTTTTGTTTCCTCATGGCGATTCTTCTTGTCAAGGAATGAGCAGCTTGCCAAGTGTTTTTGTCGCTTATGCACCGATATTTGCCGCTATCGCAATACCGACAACTCCTCGCGCCTGGCACGGACCAGGGCCCCCTCCAGTGAGGAGACCAGGTCCTTGTTGAGCGCCAGCGCCGCGTCCTTGTCCCCCTCCCGAAGATAGACCTGCTCGATCATGGCCGCCACCCGCTGGCGTAGCGGAAGTGCCACACTCAGCCATTGCACCGAGTGGCGCATGCTGTCGGCCAGCGCGCGCGCCTCCAGCCGGCTGTCCTGGTCGATCAGGGCTTTCAGCTGCGCGCACTGTTGCTGCAGGCTGTCGATCGCGTGGTGCTCGTCCGTGTGGCCGGCGCCCGCCTCGGTCTCGCGGACCGGCGCCGGTGCGCTGCGCAGGCTGCGCACGGCAGCCATGTCGCCCTGGGCGGCGAGGATCTGGGCAAGTGCGTCGCGCGCGCTCACCGTCGGCAGGGCATAGGCGCCGTCGTAGCGCTCGCGCACGCGCAGCACGGCCTCCAGGAGCCGCCGCGCATTGCCGAGCTCGCCCATTTCACCGAGCAGCTGGCCGAGTCGCTGGCCGCAGCGCAGGGTGTCCTCGTGCTCGGCGCCCTGCAACTGGCGGCGGCCGTCGAGCACACGCTCGAACAGCACCCGCGCCCTGTCTTTCTCGTGCTGGCTGTCCAGGGTGGCGGCGAGCTGTTCGAGGCTGTCGAGGGTGGCCGGGTGCGCATCTCCCCACAGGCGCTCGCAGGTGGCCACCACCTGCTCGTGCAGCGCCAGCGCCCGTTCCCTCTCCCCTTTCCGGCCAAGCACGGACGCCAGGCCGGAACGTGCGGCCAGCGTCTCCGGATGCTCGCTCCCCAGGGTGCTCATGCCGCGCTGGGCCAGCAGTTCGTAGCGCTGGCGTGCATCGTCGAGCCTGCCTCCGGCGAGGTCGAGCGCGGCCAGCGCGGCATGCGCGGCGCGCGTGTCCGGGTGGTCTTCGCCCAACTCGGCGCAGCGCAGCAGCAGGCTCTCGCGCAGCAGCTCCCGCGCTTCGTTGCCGCGCCCTTCCTGCTGGCACAGTTCGGCGAGCCGCGCCAGGCAGCTGGCCTGCAGCACGGCCGCGGCCCGGCCTTCCTGGGCGCGGGCGCGGGCCAGCGCGCAG
>NZ_DKJX01000073.1:0-59177 GCF_002454935.1 Massilia sp. UBA6681 | reverse complement strand
GCGAACCGCGTGCCTTGAGCGCTTCGTTGTACGTCTTACAGTTGGTCGTGCCGTACTTCTGTGGAGATGGTTTCATCCGTTCAGGCTACCAGACGTGCGGGTCCCATGCTGGCCCAGCCTGATTTGCGCAACAAAGCCCGCCTAAAGGCTCTGAAGGGTTGGCGCAGGGAGATGAAGAACATTCTATAAAATTTTCATTTTCATCAACGGCGCCAGGCGAGTACCGAAGCCAAAAGTGGACTTCGAGCTTTTCGCCCACGTGGAATGAGATGTTTGCATGCATTGCACCATTAATGATTCATGAGGCGACAGAACCCGCGCTAAAAAATGCGCTTGACAACCTCGCGGAAACGGACAGCTTTGAGCGCCTAAGCAAGAACAAAAAACTCCTTCACCATGAGCTGCGCAACTTTTACATTAGCGAAGACGACTTTCAAACCATCAAAGTTCAACTTCGCGCACTTGGCCTTATTGCGAAAAGCGAAAAAACCAGAAGCGTTAAAGACTCCGGAACATATTGGACGCTAACACCATATGGCGATGAAATTATGACGCAATTACGTGCAATCCGACGCGATGAAGATGAGCCCCAGTCTAGCGAAGAGGTTGTTCTTGGCGATGCTGAGTAGCTACACCGTATTCCAACGACTGCTTTCCGCTCGACAACACCCGTCCACTGCTCCCTACCGAGGTTTCGCTGACCTGGCCAAATCTCGTCCTGGCTGGAAACGAGTACTGTTCGCGAGGGAGTAGCGGGTCTGCCCTCCTGCTGTTTGACGTGCTTCAAGTTGCCCCAACCCCTTGATGAGTAACAGCGCGTACATGAGTTACCTAGGCATTATCGATGCTCTCTTAATTCGTTTGGAGGCATCAAATGGCAGTTGACGCATACCTGCAAATCGACGGTATCAAAGGCGAGTCGATGGACGACAAGCACAAGGAGTGGATCGAATGCCTGGACGTCGATTTCGGCGTCGATCAGCCGCGCAGCCCGGTTGCTTCAACCGCCGGTGGCCATACGTCAGCAAGAGCGGAATTCGACGAGGTCGTGGTAAGTAAGCTGGCCGATCTCTCCACGCCAATCCTGTTGCAGCACTGCGCGATGGGAAAGACCATCCCCAAGGCCAAATTCGAGTTCTTCCGTGCCGACGGCAGCGGCGAACGGGTGAAGTATTTCGAAATGGCGTTGGAGAACGTCTTGATTGGTTCGGTAAAGCCAGGCTTGAAACCGGGCGTTGGGATGCAAGAACATCTGTGCCTGAAGTTCAGCAAGGTTACGTGGAAGTACACGCAGCAGAAAATCAGTGGCGGTGCCGGTGGTAGCACAGCGGGGGGCTGGGACCTGTCCACCAACAAAGTCGTGGCTTAGGTGCGGCCATGGCAACTGTGGATATAGAAAAATTCACAGAACACCTGCGCGACAAGGCAGACAAAGTAGGTTATGGAAAGGGACGTTGCGCCTACTTTGTGAGACAAGCGCTGGGGGCAGGTGGCTACAAACCTCCCACATGGCCGGTGCATGCGAAAGACTGGGGGCCGTCGTTGCTGCGTGCAGGCTTTCATACAGTACGCGTCGAGGATCTTTCGACCTATAAGCCGTTGAAGGGAGACGTTGCCGTGATACAGGCGACGACTCATCGAAAGAGCGGCCACATTCAAGGGTTCGACGGAAAAAACTGGATATCCGACTTCGTGCAGAGAAACGGATTCTGGCCCGGCAGAGAGTATCGCAAGGAGACCCCCGCCTATGTCATCTACCGTCCTTAAACATGTGCTGGCTTGTGCATCGATTGCGGCCTTCAACATTCCTGCCGCGGCCAAGCAGGCTCAGCCGCTTCTTTCCTGTGAAATTGTCAAGACCGAGCGCGACGCACTGAAACAGGCTCCCAAGGGGGTGCGGCGCGTGAGCAAGCATGTGCTCGAGATCCCTTCCAGAACAGGTCCGCAGAGATTTGTCGATAAGCCGCCCCACGATGAGGGCGAGATGGGCGGCGTACACTGGCGCTACTGTGGCTACGATGTCCATGCGAAAGCGCATCTGATCGAGTTGATTGATGAAAGTTCGTATTCAGGTGACCTCCTGCTAGGGGAAACCGGGCAACGAATGCGCACTGGCCATACTGTCTTGTTCTCACCAAATATGAAAGCGTTCCTGGCGATTAAGCAGGAAGCTGGTGTAGACGGCGAGAATTGGACCGTACAGGATATGAGTGGCAACCTCATTTGGACAGGTTATGCCGGGACAGTTGCCAAGAACTTCGATGGCGTGGAAATGGTTGTCTCCACGTTCGAACGCCCACGCTGGACTGAGCAAGGTGAACTGACTGCTCGATTTGTTTGCACGTCATCGAACGCATACGGGACCATGACCCTTGTCCGCTCACCGTCAGGCAGGTGGAGTTGGAGCGGCCACGCAAAATGCCCTTGAGATCTTTGCTTTGATGCGGTTTTGCCAGCATGACCAAGTGTCCCGGATTCGTCTCGTGCCGGACGCGGATGCCGCGGCGTCGAGGTGTAAGATCGATGGCCTTCACCCGACAAGGAGACCGGTATGTTCAGCCTCGACGATTTCGCGCAGCTGCAGTTCCTGGAAGGCCGCTGGAAGGGCGTCGCGCCGGACGGCAAGGAATTCTTCGAAGAATATACCCGGCCGGAACCGGCGGTGTTCCAGTCGCACCGCTTCCCGGACAGCGCTTTCACCGGCCACACGGACGGCGCCACCATCAGCCTCAAGGATGGCGAGGTGATCTCGCAGTGGGGGGAGTACACCTGGAGGGCGTCCAGCATCGGCGCCGACTCGGCCGACTTCGAGCCCGTGAATGCGCCGAGCCAGTTCGTTTGGCGCCGGGTCGACGACGCGACCCTGGAAGCCCGGCAGCACTGGACGGCGGACGGCAAGGCGCAGGAATTCACGCTCCAGCTCACCAAACTCAACTAATCACCGAAGGGCACGCGGCTGCATGAAGCAGGCCCTCGTCGTTCTCCTGCTGCTGGCCGTGGGCGCCTATATGGCAGCCTGCCTGGCGCTGTTCTTCCTGCAGCGCTCGCTGATCTATTATCCGCCGCCGGTCGCCGCCTACGCGGCGCCGAAGACCTCGATCCTTGCGGTGGACGGGGCCAGGGTCCTGGTCTCCGAGCGGCCACTGGCGGGCGAGCGGGCCCTGATCTACCTCGGCGGGAATGCCGAGGACGTGACAGGCAGCCTGCCCATCCTCGAGCGCGCCTTTCCCGGGCGCGCCCTCTACCTCCTGCACTACCGCGGCTACACCGGCAGCACCGGCAGTCCGTCCGAACAGGCCCTGGTCGGCGATGCGCTGGCCCTGTTCGACCGGGTGGCGCGCGAGCACCGGGACGTGGTGCTGATCGGGCGCAGCCTCGGCACCGGCGTGGCGGTGCAGGTCGCCAGCCAGCGGCGGGTCGGTAAGCTGGTGCTGGTCACGCCTTATGACAGCCTGGCGGGACTGGCTGCCCGACAGTTTCCGTATTTTCCGGTACGCTGGCTGCTGCGCGACCGCTATGCCTCGTCGGCGTATGCACCGCGGGTGCAGGCGCCGACGCTGTTGATCGCTGCCCAGCATGACGAGATCATCCCGGCGGACAGCGCCGAGCGGCTGCTGGCGCGTTTTCCTGCCGGGGTGGCGCGGCTGCGCGTGATCGAAGGAACGCAGCACAATTCGATTTCGGAGAGCCCCGACTACATCCCTTCGCTCCAGTGGGCGAAGTAAACAAACAAGGAAAAGGAGTCTTATGCCAGCCACACCATCCCTGCGTCACGTCGTGCTGTTCGCGTTCAAGGGCGATGCCAGCCAGGAAGCGGTCGATGCCGTCGTCGCCGATTTCGGCCGGCTGCCTGCCGAGATCCCGGTCATCGCCGCCTACGAGTGGGGCACCAACGTGAGTCCGGAAGGCCTGAACCAGGGCTTCACCCACTGCTTCACCTTGACCTTCGCGAGCGACGCCGACCGCGACGCCTACCTGGTGCACCCGGCGCACCAGCGCTTCGTGGATACCCTGGGCAGCTGCCTGGAACGTTCGCTGGTAGTCGATTACTGGACGCAGGCTTAGCGAAAACCGTAGGGTGGGCGGCTCCACCCGACGATACGCTCAGTCCATGTCGTACATGCCGCCCACGCGTTCAACTTCCGTTTGATCAGATTGAACGGCTGTTCCAGCGCTGGTTGAACGCGTGGGCGGCGTTTGCCGAAGCGACTGATTTCAATTGTCAGGTGGAGCCGCCCACCCTACGCCAGCGCTCAGGGGCGCACCTCGCCCAGGGTCTTCCACACTTCCCTGAACTGCTGGACGATCTTCGGATCGTCCTGCTCGCCCTTGCCGCCGGCTTCGATGTTGGTCATCAGGATGCGGCCGGTGCCGCTGGCGGGGTCGATGAACATGAAGGCCGTGACGCCCGGGTCGCTGCCCGAATGCCCGACCAGCCCGTTCTTGCGGATGCGCCAGAACACGCCGCTGTTCGGTTCCGCCGCCGGGCTGGCGCTAGGGAGGGCGTCGGGCGCGAACTCCGGGTCGAACAGCAGGGTGAAGCCGGCCTTGGTCAGCACGCCTTCGCCGCCCTTGTAGCCCTTCACCATGGCCATCAGGAAGCGCGCCAGGTCGGCTGCCGAGGTAGTCAGGCCGCCGTCCGGGTAGGTGACCAGGGCGTAGCGCGGATAGGCCTGGTGGCGGCGGTTGTAGGCCAGCGCCTGGCGCTTCGCCTGGGCTGGGTCGGCGCGCCAGGTGGTGGAGCGCATCTGCAGCGGCTCGAAGATATGCTTGCGGGTGAAGGCCTCGAAGCTCTGGCCGCTTTTCACTTCGATCAGGTAGGCCGCCAGCGCCGCGCCGATGTTCGAGTAATGGTAGGCGGCGCCCGGCGCTGCCTTGGCGAAGTTGGTTTTCCGGTAGCTGCGCCCGCCCACCGCCAGGTAGTTCTTCAAGAAGCCGCCCAGGCTCAGGTCCTGGCGCCCCGGCTGGGTGAAGTCGCGCCTGAATTGCTGGTAGAGCGGGCCGCCGGTATCGGCATCGGGCAGCACGTAATAGGAGTGCCCGTAGATCTCGTCGTCGTCGACGATGCTGGAGGTGTGGGTGACCAGGTGGCGCACCGTGATCGCTGCGCCGCCATGCGGATGCTCTACCTTGAAGGGCAGGATGCCGTTGATCTCGGTGTCCAGTCCGAAGTAGCCGAGTTCGATCGCCTTCACGATCGCCACGCCGATCACGGTCTTGCTGACCGAGCCGACGTTCTGCAGCGTCTCCTCGGTGTAAGGGCGCCTGGCCTGCAGGTCCGCATGGCCGAAGCCGCGCTGGTACAGCACGGCATTGCCCGACACCACCGCCACCGCGAAGCCCGGCAGGCTCGAGGCCTGCTGCAGCTTGGCGAGCTTGTGGGTGAGGGCGGGCCGCTCTTCGGCTGCCTGCGCCACCGGGGCGGCAGCCAGCAGGGCCAGCAGGAAGGGCGCGAGCAGCTGCTTCATCGGGCTCGTACGTACAGGGGCGCGGGCTGAAATGCAAAACCGCGGCCAGGCCGCGGTTTCTCGTGTCGCATCGTGAGGCCCCGGATTTACTCCTGCCATTCCTGCAGCGCGCGAATGGCCGTCTCGCCGTTGCGGATCGCCTTGACGCGGCGTACGACTTCATTGTGCCAGGCTTCGTCGGCATCCTCGTCAGGACCATCGATATCCTGGAGCAGCAGGCGCACCAGGGCGTGCTTCTCCTCAGCACTCAGCATCTGGATCTTTTCCGCGATCTCGGCAACCAGGTTTGACATGATGCTCCTTCCGGTAATATTTTTGAAATAATAACTTGGGTTTTATAGGTTGTCGACTGGAACCATATTGTCCGTTGGTTTTCTATCAACTAATTTATTGTCCGGGTCGATGCCGGCCCGTGCCGGACGCCCGCCGACCACCAGCGTCACGGTCTGGCTGGCACTGTCGACCAGGCGCCGTTCGCGCGCCAGCGGGTTGCCGTTGCGGTCGTCGACGCCGAATTCGATGTAGTCCTTGAGCGGCGCCGGCTTCTCGTCGCCCAGTTCCCCGGCGCGCACCTTGCCCGCATGCGCCCGGATCGTCACCTCGAACTTGCCGTCCGGGCGCTGGCGCGCGCTGGCGCTGTCGGCGCGGTTCTCGTACAGCACGATGTGCTCGAACAGGTCGTCGATCAAATACGCCTTGTCGGGCGGCGTCACGGCGCGCAGCCGGTCGACCAGCGCCAGCACGGTCGGGTAGGGCGCGCCCTTGAAGCCGTGTTCCTGCAGCAGGCTGTTCAGGACGTGGTTGACGACGTCCTCGCCCAGCAGGTCGGCAAGCAGGTAGAGCGCCAGGCTGCCCTTGCGGTAGTGGACGTAGTCCTGGTTCTCGTTCTGCGCCAGCGGCAGTTCCTTGCGGCGCTCGGTGGCGCGGCCCATCAGGTAGCCATCCAGGTTGTAGCGCAGGAAGCGGCGCATCTTCTGGCCGCCGACGGCGCGCTTCATGACCATCAGCGCGGTGTACTCGGACAGGCTCTCCGACAGCACGCTGGAACCGCGCGCGTGGGCGCCGGCCAGCTGGTGGCCCCACCACTGGTGGGCGGTCTCGTGGGCGCTGACGTAGAAGGGGTAGTCGATGTCCTTGGGCGAATCGTCGTCGATGCGGGCGATGAAGCCGACGCTTTCCGAGAACGGGATGGTGCCCGGGAAGGCTTGCGCGTAGGACGCATAGCGCGGGAACTCGACGATGCGCAGCTCGCTGAACTGGTAGGGGCCGAAGCGGCGCGACGCGTATTCCAGGCTGGCCTGGGCGCCGCGGATCATGCGTTCGACGTTGGCGTCGTGGCCCGGATGGTAGAACACGTCGATGGTCACGTCCTGCCAGCGGTCGTGCCGCACTTCGTAGCGCGCCGACTGGATGGCGTAGAAATTGAGGATCGGCTTGTCCATCCGGTAGTGGAAGTAGCGCCGCCCCTTGTCGATCCATTCCTTCTCCAGCGTGCCCGGGGCGATCGCGATCTGGTCGGGGGAGGTGGCGACGACGGCGCTGAAGCCGATCCAGTCGGCGTCCATGCCCAGCACGTTGTTGGCGCGTGCCGCCGGGTCCTCGCGCGCCGGCAGCGGATCCTTCGGCGCCAGGCCGCGGCGCTTGCGGTCGCGGTCGTCGACCAGCTCCACCGAGGGCTGGTAGCCGATGCGCGGCATGACCTCGTTGGTGAAGAAGGTCCCGTTCTGGATGACCGGGGTGTCGCGGCCGATGCCGAGCAGGCCGCCCGGCTGGTAGCGCACGCTGAACTCGAGCGCCATGCGCGCGCCGGGCGCCAGGGGCTCGGCCAGGCGGTACAGGTAGAAGCCGTGCTCCGGATCGGCCATGACCTGCCGCGCCGCCTGCGAGAAACGAGCGGCGAGTTCGGCGCCGCGCTGCTGGTACAGGACGACCTCGCGCAGCGGCGCACCGGTGCGGTTCTCCAGCTGGTAGAAACCCTTCACGGCCAGGCTGCGCGCCTCGGGGCGGATGTCGACCTGCAGGTCGACATTGGTGATGCGCGGCTGCGGCAGCCTGGCGAAACGGCGGTAGCGCAGCTCGTAGTCGGCGCGCAGGTTTTCCTGCTGCGCGCCGGTCAGGTAGCCGCCGGCGTGGAGTTCGTAGGCCAGCAGGCTACCTGTGCCCGCAAAGATCACGAGACCCGCGCCAAAGCCGGCCAGCACCGGCCTGGACAGGTTGCGGCGCGCCAGGCGCAGGCGCTCGCGCCAGCCGCTGTCGACGCCGCGCGCCCACAGCACGCGCGCCGCCACCATCAGCATCAGCGCCATGCCGCCCCAGTAGAGCTGGAACAGGTGCTCGCGCAGCAGGTAACGGCCGAAGCCGTTCATGGCCGAATAGGTGAAGGACGGCGTGCTGCCGTACACCAGCATCGGGTGGTCGAAGCCGAAGCCCTGCGCGGTCCCGAGCACCAGGTACAGGGCGATCAGGATGAAGTAGGCCAGGTAGCGGTTGTTGACGATCACCTGCATCGCGATCGCCGCCACCGCCAGCAGCGCGTACTGCGGCAGCAGCACCGTGAACAGGAAGCGCAGGTAGAGGCCCGGCTCGAGTCCGAAATAACCCTTGAACAGCTGGATCAGCATCCCGACCAGCATCGCCATCACCAGCAGCAGGGCCTGCAGGCCGACCAGGGCGAGCGTCTTGCCCACCAGCGGCAGCCAGGTCGGCGCCGGCATCGCGTCCAGCATCTGCGCCATGCGCGCCTCGCGTTCGCGCCACACCATCTCGCCGGCGAACAGGGTGGTGACCACCAGCATGTACAGCGAGAACACGTCGCGGATCAGGTCCAGCACCATGTAGGTGACCGGATAGGTATTGGTGCCGTAGATCGAACCGAGGTCGAGCGCGCTGGCGACCAGGATCAGGGCGCCGGCAACGGTCAGGGCCAGGAAATAGATGTTCCGGCTCGACTCGCGCAGGTTGTACAGCACCGACTTCCCCAGCAGGACGGCCAGGCTGCGGCGCTCGAAATCGGGCGGCTCGCGGGTGTCGATGGCTGCATGCGACAGCTGCTGCGGGGCGAGGTCGGCCAGCGTATCGGCCAGCCCCTGGCCCTGGGCCTTCTTGTGGCGCGCGTCGACGTTGCCGGTGGTGTGGAAGCGCCAGTAGCCGAACAGCAGGACCACCAGCCCGAAGCCGACCCAGATCAGGCGGTTCACCAGGTACACGCCTTCCAACATGACGGGGCGCGTGTTGCGCTCGGCGATCGGCCAGTATTCGGTGAGGCGGATCAGGGCGGTGGTGCCGAAGGGATCCATCAGCGCGGCCAGGGTCTTGTAGTCGAGGTCGCGCGCCAGCGACGGGGCGACGATGTAGCCGATCATCATGACGATGCTGGCCACGTAGACCGGCAGCATGCGGCGCGACAGCGCGGCCAGCACGAAGAACAGGGCGCCGAAGATGAAGGTGTTGGGTAGCAGCGTGAGCAGGTAGGGCAGCAGGTAGTTCGGCAGTCCGCCCGGCCCCAGGCGGTCGGGCTGGATGCCGGGGATGAAGGTCCCGAGCCAGGCGCCCAGCACGATGCTCGACAGGATCACCGCGAGCGTGGCGAAGGCGCCGAGGAAGCGTCCCAGCACGTAGTCCGCCTTGCGGATCGGCGCGCTGAAGAAGAAGTGCTGCATCTCGTATTCGAAGTCCTGCTGCACCGAGCGGCCCATCACGGCCGCCACCACGATCACGCCGAAGCAGCCGAGGAAGGATGCGGTCAGCGCGATCTGGCGTGGCGCGTTGATCAGGACCCGGCCGCCGAAGGTGACGATGGCGTCGCGGAAGGCGCCGCCCGCCGCCGCCATCCACAGCATCGCCAACGCCAGGAAGATGCCGAAGTAGATCCAGGTCGACAGCAGCCGCAGGCGCTGGCGCGCCTCGAAACCGGCGATGGCGAACAGCGGATGCATGGCCTAGCAGGTTCCCGTGGCGGCGGCGGTGAATTTGCCGGCGATGGTGGCGAAGTAGACGTCTTCCAGGCTGGCGCGGGCCGGTTCGAAGCCGTCGCCCGGGTCGGTCTCGGCATACACGTGGATCAGGGTGCGGCCGGTGAGCAGGCGGGTCGAGATGACCTGGTGGCGCTTCTGGAACACCGGCAGTTCCTGCTTGGTGACGATGCGCGCCCAGATGTAGTCTTCGATTTCGTAGGTCAGGTCCTGCGGGTCGCCGCACAGCAGCACGTGGCCCTTGTGGATGATCGCCATGTTGGCGCACAGGTCGGCCACGTCGGACACGATGTGGGTCGACAGGATGACGGTCTTGTCCTCGCCGATCTCGGACAGCAGGTTGTGGAAGCGCACGCGCTCCTGCGGATCGAGGCCGGCGGTGGGTTCGTCGACGATGATCAGGCGTGGATCGCCGAGCAGGGCCTGGGCGATGCCGAAGCGCTGGCGCATGCCGCCCGAGAAGGTGCCGAGGCGCTGGTTGCGCACTTCCCAGAGGTTGGTCTGCTGGAGCAGGCCGTCGACCACCTCGCGCCGGCGGTGCTTGTGCGACAGGCCCTTGAGCTGGGCGAAATGGTCGAGCAGCTCGTAAGCGGTCACTTTCGGGTAGACGCCGAAATCCTGCGGCAGGTAGCCGAGCATGCGGCGCACCTCGTCCTTTTCGTCGAGGACGTCGATGTCGTCTAGGAAGACCGAGCCGGAATCGCATTCCTGCAGGGTGGCGAGGATCCGCATCAGCGTCGACTTGCCGGCGCCGTTCGGGCCGAGCAGCCCGAACATCCCGGCCGGGATGTTGAGGGTGACACGGTCGAGCGCGACCACGCCATTGGCGTAAGTCTTCGACAAATTGCGGATTTTCAATTCCATGCCATATCCTCAAGCGTGCATATAAACCTTTTTCAACACTTGCATTGTATTAAATTGTCTTGAGGTTTGTGGCGACTTCGCGACGCACGGGCGCTTTGATGGTCCAGACTGCATAATCCGATGACAGAACGGATGACAAAGCGCAGCAGTAATTTCTTTAAATAAACATTGCTCGCGTAAAGCCGGGAAACATGGATAATGGCAGGATGAACAAGGCCATCCAGGACAAGCTGCTGGCGCTGATGCGCGAAGGACGCGACCGGACCGAGTCGCTGGACTGGTTCCGGGTGTCGCTGGGCCTGTTCTACCTGGCGGCGCTGATGACGGAAGAGACGATCGACTTCAAGAAGGTCGACCGCGAGTTCAACCGCTTCATCTACCACACCCTCGGCAAGGGCCATACCATCACCAGCGTGCTGCAGTACATGAGCGGCGCGAAGGTGATGCCGACCGTCGAATCCGAACGTTTCATGGACGCCTTTCGGCGCCACTGCCCAGAAATCCCGATCGCATCGATTCCCTTCCTGCTCGAGCTGAACCTGGGGGTGGCGAAGAACATCTCCGGGCTGGAGGCGGCGGGTCCGCTGGCCGACTGGATCGCGCGCAGGAAAGCCGAGGCGGGGGCGCCGGGCGCCTGAGCCCCGCGGCTGGGCCTATAATGGTGTTTTCGAATATCGCATTTGACAACATCATGAGCGCATACCGTTCCAACTCCTCCCTCGACGACCTGATCGCCGGCTTCGACAAGGCCTTGCGCGTGGTCGGCGGCGTCGCCGCGTCCTCGCGCCCGAACCCGGGCACGCATGCCACCGACTGCGAACTGAGCGACGACGAGCGCCGCCACAGCGCGGGCCTGATGCGCGTGAACCACGTCGGGGAAGTGTGCGCGCAGGCGCTGTACGACTCGCAGGCGCGCTTCGGCAAGAGCCCGGCGATCCGCAAGCAGTTCGAAAAGTCGGCGCGCGAGGAAGAAGACCACCTGGCCTGGACCGCCGAGCGCCTGTCCGAGCTGGGTTCGCAGCCGAGCCTGCTCAATCCGCTGTGGTATGCGGGTTCCTACGTGCTGGGCAGCATCGCGGCCAAGCTGGGCGACCCGCACAGCCTGGGCTTCGTGGTCGAGACCGAGCGCCAGGTCGAGGCGCACCTGAACCGCCACCTCGAGGACCTGCCGCCGCAGGACGCCAAGTCGCGTGCGATCGTGGAACAGATGCGGGTCGACGAGATCGCCCACGGCGCCTCGGCGCAGGCGCTGGGCGCGGCGGAGACGCCGATGCCGGTCAGGATGCTGATGACGGCGATGTCGAAGGTGATGACGACGACGGCGTATCACATCTGATTGACCGAGTCGCCGCGCTTCCAGTTCTTCTCACGCATCATGTAAACGTCGTTCCGGCGAAGGCCGGAACCCAAGTTCTGCAGGCATCACGACTGCACATGCAAAATTGGATTCCGGCCTTCGCCGGAATGACGGTTTTTAGGGAGGTGGATATTGTGAGGCTGGCGATTAGCCAGCAATCGGATCAAACCTCCACAATCTCCACCGTGTGCGTGATCTCGGCCGTCTTGGCCAGCATGATCGACGCCGAGCAGTACTTGTCGTGCGACAGGCTGACCGCGCGCTCCACCGCCGCCGGTTTCAGGTTGCGCCCGGTGACCGTGAAGTGGAAGTTGATCTTGGTGAAGACCTTCGGATCGGTCTCGGCGCGCTCGGCCTGCAGCGTCACGTCGCAGCCGCGCACGTCCTCGCGGCCGCGCTTGAGGATCAGCACCACGTCATAGGCGGTGCAGCCGCCGGTGCCGACCAGCACCATCTCCATCGGGCGCGGCGCCAGGTTGTGGCCGCCGCCTTCGGGCGCGCCGTCCATCATTACCATGTGGCCGCTGCCGGTCTCGGCACGAAAACTCATGCCCGACGGGCCGTTCCAGCTGACTTTCACTTCCATGTATTTTTCTCCGCTGAGGATGCTGTGCCGGAGCATTGTAAAGCGAAAGGGGCGCCTTCGCAGACGCCCCTCCGGTTTGCGGTGGCTTACACCGCCAGCACGTAGCGCTCGCTCTTCATGCGCCAGCTGGCGAAGGCGACGATCAAGAGGGCCGGAATCGCCGAGCACAGGAAGGTCAGCAGGTAGGGCATGGCGCCGATGTCGCCCGCCTTGGAGGCTTCCTTGATCAGGGTCTGGTTGGACAGCATCGGCACCAGGTACATCCAGTCCGCGGTCTTCAGGTCCAGGAAGGACACGATCATGGCGGGGACCAGCGGCACGATGGCCACGATGCTGAGGATGGTCTGCGCTTCCTTGAAGGTCTTGGCGTTCATCGCCAGCGCGACGTACAGCGCACCGGCCAGCAGCGACAGCGACACCGTGACCAGGCATACCAGCAGCAGCTGGGGCCAGCCCAGGCTCCAGGACATGCCGATCTCCTCCAGCGGCAGCCATTTGAAGACCGCGTGCGCCAGGATCAGTTCGAGCGTCACGCCGACGATGCCCAGGGTGCTGGCGGCGAGCCACTTGCCGCCGATGAGTTCCCAGGTCCGGGCCGGCTGCGCCATCAGCACTTCGAGCGAGCGGCGTTCACGCTCGCCGGCGGTGCTGTCGACCGCGGCCGACAGGCACAGCATGAAGGCCGGGAAGAACAGGAAGCCCATGATGCTGCCGACCACCATCGCCGAGCGCGAGGCATTGGTGCCGGTGTCGTAGCGCTGCACCAGGATCGGGGTTACCGCCGCCGGCGACACGCCGTGCGCCAGCAGGCGCGCGCCGGCCACGTTGGCGCCATAGGCCTCCAGCACGTCCTCGACGTCGCGGCGCTGGCCGCCGTTCTCGCTGGCGGAGTCGTACCAGATCTCAAGCCGGGCGGGGCGCATGGCGTAGTACTGCTCGGTTAAGTCGTCCGGCAGGCGCAGCACCGCCGCCACTTTCTTGCCGCGCAGCAGCTCACCGATGGCCTCTTCGTCCATCGGCGCGGTCTCCTTGACCGTGATGTTCTTCTGGCCCAGCTGGGACATCAGGGTCGGCGCCTTGGCCCCGCCGATCACCGCCAGCTCGATGCCTTCGCGTTCGGCCTTGGTGCTTTTCTCGATCATCTGGTTCAGCATGAAGCCGAACAGGACCGGGTAGAGCAGGGTGAACATGGCGAGCATGCCGAGGGTGCGCTTGTCGCGCAGCGTCTCGATCAGCTCTTTCAGGTAAACGACCAACAGCCTGGATTTCATGCGATTCCTTCCTCGGTGCCGACCAGGTGCACGAACGCGTCTTCCAGGTTGGCGATGCCGGTACGCCGGCACAATTCATCGGGCGAGCCCTGGGCCACGGTGTGGCCGCCGGCGATGACGATCACGTCCTCGCACAGGGCTGTCACTTCCTGCATCACGTGGGTGGCCATGATCACGCAGCAGCCTTCGGCGCGCAGCGCGCCCAGCGCGGTGCGCAGGGCGCGCGTGCTCATGACGTCAAGGCCGCGACTCGGCTCGTCGAGCAGCAGGTGGCGCGGCCGGTGCAGCAGCGTGCGCGCCAGCGCCACCTTGATGCGCTGGCCCTGCGAGAAGCCCTTGTTGCGGCGGGTCAGGATGTCGTCCATGCCAAGCAGCGCGGACACTTCCTCGATGCGTTTGGCGATGGCAGGACGGCTCATGCCGTTGAGCTCACCGAAATAGGTGAGGTATTCGCGTGTGCTGAGGCGCTCGTACAGGCCGAACTGGTCGGTCAGGAAACCGATGCTGCGGCGTACCGCCATCGGGTCCTTTTCCGGATCGACGCCGTCGATCGCGATGCTGCCGTGGTCGCGCTTGAGCAGCCCGACCAGGGTGCGCAGCAGGGTGGTCTTGCCGGCGCCGTTGGGGCCGAGCAGCGCGGTGATCTGGCCGTCGTTCGCGGTGAAACTGACGCCGCCCAGCGCCTTGACGGCGCCGAAGCTCTTGCGTACATCGTGGACTTCAATCATGTTCTGGCGCCTTCAGGGTTGCGGGCCGGCGCTGCCGAGCTGGAAAGTCGGCAGCGGGATCTGTTTCAGGCAGCTGGCATCCAGCTTGTCCTGCGGCTTGTCGAGGAAAGTGCGCAGCAGGCGCGGCGCGCAGCCGAGCTGCGAGACGCCGTGGCCGAGGCTGTCGACCACCACGTGCTGGGCGCGGCTCATGTACTTGGCGGCGGTGACCGCGCGGTGCGGCGGCGTGACCGGGTCGAGCGCGCCGGACAGCAGCAGGGCCGGGGCTTCGATGCGGGTCGGTTCCTTGTAGGGCACGGCCGGGACATCGATCGACTTGCACAGGGCCGGCATCATGTCGGCCAGCATCTTGGTCAGCTTGCCCGCATCCGACGCCAGCAACTCGGGCGTCATGCGCGGCACGTCCTCGGCGCATACCACTGCCAGGTGCAGCAGCATCGCCATCTGGCTGTCGCCGCCGAAATCGCTGGCCAGGTTCTGGCGCGCCACGAAAGGCTGCCAGCGCCCCTGCGCCGCGCTCTGGATCAGGAAGGGCAGGCGGCGCGCGTCGGCCGGCGAATACAGGATGTTGTGCACGGTGCCGAGGAAACGCGTGGCGGTCATGCTCATCTCGATCGGCTTGGCGGTGCGCGGGTCGGAGAGGGACAGCTTGATGGGCGCGGCTTCGAGCCTGGCAAGCAGCCCGTCGAACTGGGCGCGCAGGTTCGGGAAGGCCTTGTTGCAGCCGGCGTCCCTGGCGCAGTGTTCGAACACCTTGTCGAGCGCGGCCTGGCCGTCGCGGGCGCCGGCCGGGATCACCTGGTCGGGCGCGGCCACGCCGTCGAGCACCAGGCTGCGCACGCTGGACGGGTACAGGCGCGCATAGGCCTGGCCGAGGCGGGTGCCGTAGGAACCGCCGAACACGTTGACGGCGCCATAGCCGAGCGCGCGGCGCACCAGTTCGGTGTCGCGGGCGGCGGCCTCGGTGGTGTAGGCCTTGAACGGGGCGCGGGTGGCAGCGATGCAGGCGCGCACTTCCGCTTCCAGCTGGTCTTCGGTCATGCGTTCGTGTTCCGGCTTGCTCTTGCAATCGAGCTTGCCCGACAGCCCGGTGCCGCGCTGGTCGATGAACACGATGTCGCGGGTTGCCTGCACACGGCTGAGCGCGGTCTTCAGGATTTGCACGACGTCGCTGCCGGCCTGGCCGGGACCGCCAGCCAGCACGAACAGGGGATCGTTGCGCACGCCCTTGCGGTGCGCCGGCGCGACCGTGACGTGCAGCTTCAGCTTGTCGCCGGCCGGCCTGGCGTGGTCGAGTGGAACGTCGAGCGTGACGCAGCGCAGGGTGTCGGTCACGCCGGGCAGGTGGCAGTTGCGGGCGACCGCGGCGGGCGCGGTCTTGGCGGGTGGCGTCGATGCGCTGGCCACGGCGCTTGCCGCCAGCCAGAGGGCGGCGGCAGGCAGCAGGGCAGGGAGTAACGATCTTGTCTTCACACAATCTCCTCAAAGGACGCCTGCATAGTAGATTGGCATCGTTTTGATGGTCAATGTATTGTTGCACCATCGCATGAAATTATGCGAAGAGGGAGTGCTTTGTTTTGAAAGAGGGAAATAGATCAGGCATGCGGGTGGAAAATGCGACAGGAGGCGCAGCTTGCATTGACGGGCTGGCCGCTGTTCGGCTATCATCGTGGGCTTTCCCTTTGCTCGGGGAAGATAATAAGGAAGAGTCCGCTGCAGCAAGGGCGGAACCACCACAGTGAGCATTTAACCTATTTAGGAAGTCATCATGAAAACTTTTTCCGCTAAGGGCCATGAAGTCCAGCGCGACTGGTTGGTGATTGACGCGACGGACTTGGTCCTCGGACGTGTTGCCAGCGAAGTGGCACTCCGACTGCGCGGCAAGCACAAGCCGGAGTTCACTCCGCACGTCGATACCGGCGACTACATCATCGTCGTCAATGCAGGCAAGCTCCGCGTGACCGGCACCAAGGCCACCGAGAAGACCTACTACCGTCACTCGGGCTACCCGGGCGGTATCTACGAAACCAACTTCCTGAAAATGCAGCAGCGCTTCCCGGGCCGTGCCCTGGAAAAGGCTGTCAAAGGCATGCTGCCGAAGGGCCCGCTGGGCTACGCCATGATCAAGAAGCTGAAAGTGTACGCGGAAGGCACCCACCCGCACGCAGCACAGCAACCTCAAGCACTGACCCTCTAAGGAACTGACATGATCGGTAACTACAACTACGGCACCGGCCGTCGCAAGAGTGCAGTCGCTCGCGTGTTCATCAAGGCCGGCACCGGCCAGATCATCGTGAACGGCAAGCCGGCTTCGGAATACTTCTCGCGCGAAACCGGCCTGATGGTCATTCGTCAGCCGCTGGAACTGACCGGCAACGTCGAGCGTTTCGACATCAAGGTCAACGTGCACGGCGGTGGCGAATCGGGCCAGGCTGGCGCCGTCCGTCACGGCATCACCCGCGCACTGATCGACTACGACGCAGGCCTCAAGGGCGACCTGGCACGTGCCGGTTTCGTCACCCGTGACGCCCGTGAAGTCGAGCGTAAGAAAGTCGGCCTGCGTAAAGCACGCCGCGCAAAGCAGTTCTCGAAGCGTTAATTCGTTTTGCTGCTTGCTGGCAGCGGCGCCAAGCCGCTGTCGCGAAAGCCGTCCTCCGCAAGGTGGGCGGCTTTTTGTTTTGGACTACACCTCAGCACCAATATCCCAGGAAAGCCTTGAACACCGTTTCCCTTCTGGCGTACAGGCCGCTTCCGATCATGAGCAGGCTCAGCAGCATCGTGACGATGTAGATCACCTGGTACGGGCTGTCGATGTAGGTGGCGGCCCAGACGGAAGCGCAGAGCAAGGCAAGGCCGAAGAGGACATGGAGTGCGCGTGCGACCAGTTCGGCTGTCGAGCTGGACTTCCTTGGTTGCCATGAGAACTTGGCTTCATTGCGGGTTTGCTTCAGTTCGGGATGCATCCGTTTTTGTCCTTGGCCTAGCCGTATCGATCCTATCCATGCGCCTTGCATAGGAAGTCTCATATTCCTGCCCCATTCACCGATATTCGCCGATATTCATCTTCCAAGTCATGCATGAATAGCAAAGAATACAGCTATTCCATTGACGTTCAGGAAAGGTTCACATGACTTTTGGCGAAAGACTCAAGCAGATCAGGACTGACAAAGGCCTGACCCAACCCCAGTTCGCGCAGATTGCAGGAATCGAACAATCCTACCTGCCAAGCTGGAAAACGACAAGTCGGTGCCGTCGGCCGAGATGTTTTCCACCATCCTTGCCGCGCTGGAGATGGACGCGGCGACTTTTCTGCAGGACGTGGACAGCGACGTGCTGGCGACGAGCTTGCGTCATATCCCCGCGGTTACCCAGTTCACCAGTGGGGTGGCGGCCGCACAGGTTCACGATACCAGGCGCTGGTTGTTCGGCTCGGCGGCGGCCTGGGTGCTCGGGTTTGCCATGATGCTGGCGGCGAACGACGGCATCTTCTTCCCGAACAAGCTGTACACCTACAGCTCCCCCGGGGTGATCCGCCCCGGCGAAGCCGAAAATGTCTTTTCCACCTACCGAGAAGTCCTGGGGAACCAAATGCTCGCCAAGCAGATCACGATCGAGGAGATGGCGAAACAGTCGGCGGAATTCATGGCGACTCGGAACCGGCCGCTGACCGTGGAGTGGCCGGACAGCCGCGGCACGGTGTATTACGAGCCGGTGGAGAACGGACGGCGCCGCTTCGAGCTGGTCACGACCAGGCATGTCGAGGCAAACGGTAACCGCATCCTGCAATACATCGGCGCCATCGTGTTCGCCTGCGGCTTTGTCGGCCTGTTCATCGAATGGCGCCTGCGCCGCCTCAAAAACAAACAAGCAAAATAAGCTGGTCTCCGCCGACGGCAAGGCGGAGATCCGGATGCTGGACGAGCAGGGCAAGGTCACGAAGTCCATTACCCCTGGCTCGTAAGCGCCCTAGACGCCGATGCCGCCGGATACGCTGATGACTTCGCCCGTGATATAGCCGCCTTGCGGGCCAGCCAGGAAGCTGGCCAGGCCCGCGACTTCCTCGAGGGTGGCGATGCGGCGGATCGGGTGCTGGTCGAGGACGGCGTCGGGCACGCTCTCGCCCAGCACCTCGGCCGACATATCGGTCGGCATCACGCCGGGCTGGATCACGTTGGCGGTAATCTTGCGCCCTCCCAGGTCGCGCGCGACGCCTTTCGCGTAGCCGATCAGGGCCGCCTTGCTGCCGGCATAGTCGGCGGTGCCCGGCCAGGGGACCACGGTGCCGAGGCGCGAGCCGATGTAGATGATGCGCCCCCCTTCGGCCAGTTTCGGGGCGGCGGCGCGGGTGAGGGCGACGGGGCCCATCACATTGACCTGCCACTGGCGGTCCAGGTTGACGGTGTCGAGGTCCGGCGCATCGACCGGCTTGCCCGACACCGCGATCGCGGCATTGTTGACGAGGATGTCGAGACGGCCAAGGCGGGCGATCACCTCCTCGACCAGCGGCGCGGCGGCGGCCATGTCGGCCTGGTCGCTGCGAATGGCCAGTGCGCGCACTCCTTTGGCCTGCAGCTTCGCGACCACCGCCTCGGCCTTGCCAGCGGAGGCGACATAGCTGATCGCGACATCCGCACCCTGGTCCGCGAGCGCTTCGGCAATGGCGGCGCCCAGGCCGCGCGAGCCGCCGGTAACGAGTGCGACTTTTCCCTTCAATACTGGTGACATGACATCCCTTTCTGTGTCCGTTATTTCGTAACGACTGTTACGATAACGATCAGTATATAATTTTGACCTATGAGCCTGTCAAGGCTTTTTCGTAACAACCATTATGAAAAGAGGGATTTCATGGGGCGACGTCGCGAATTCGACGTGGACCAGGCGCTCGACGCCGTACTCTGCGTGTTCTGGCGCAAGGGCTATGAAGGCGCGTCCTACGCCGACCTGACCGAAGCCGCAGGCGTCGAACGGCCGGCCCTGTATGCCGCCTTCGGCAACAAGGAAGCCATGTTTCGCCGCGCCCTGGAACGCTATAGCGAGCGCTTCCTCGCCTATATCCCGGAAGCGCTGGCCCTGCCGACCGCGCGCGAAGTCGCCGCTCATATCCTCACGCGGGCGGTCGAGCTCAATACCATGTTCGAGGACCAGCGCGGCTGCCTCGGCGTGAACGGCGTGCTGGCCGGATCGGACGATGCCGAGCCGATCCGCCAAGCCCTGATCGACTTCCGCGCCGAGGGCGAAGCCGCCCTGCGCGCGCGCTTCGAGCGCGCCCGCGCGGAAGGAGATTTGCCGGAGACGGCCGACCCTGCGGCCTTGGCCGGCTTCCTGCTGGCGGTAACCCATGGCATCGCCGTGCAGGCCAAGGCCGGGTTCAGCCGCGACAAGCTGCAGGCCGTGGCCGCGCAGGCGCTGCTGGCCTGGCCTTGATGCCATGCAAAGAATATTTGCATTTATTGCTTAAATGGCAAATATTCTTTGCATACCGGATGGCGCCTCCGGCGCAGGCATTTTTCATGGCTGTTAAAATGCAGCCTCGTCCTGAAAAGGTCATTCTTACATCACGAAGGAATAGAACATGATCAAAGTTGGCATCGTTGGCGGAACCGGATACACGGGCGTGGAATTGCTGCGGCTGTTGGCCGTGCACCCCGACGTGCAGCTGACCGCGATCACCTCGCGCAAGGAAGACGGCCTGCCGGTGGCCGACATGTTCCCCTCGCTGCGCGGCGTCGTCGACCTGGCCTTCTCGAGCCCGGACAAGGCCGACCTGACCGGGTGCGACGTGGTGTTCTTCGCCACCCCGCACGGCGTCGCCATGGCCCAGGCCCCGGCGCTGCTGGCGGCCGGCGTCAAGGTGATCGACCTGGCGGCCGACTTCCGCCTGAAGGATCAGGCCACGTTCGAAAAGTGGTACAAGATTCCGCACACCGCGCCGGAACTGATCGAGGAAGCCGTGTACGGCCTGCCGGAACTGAACCGCGATGACATCCGCGGCGCACGCCTGATCGCCAACCCGGGCTGCTACCCGACCACCATGCAGCTCGGCTTCGTCCCGCTGCTCAAGGCCGGCCTGGTCGACGCGGGCAGCCTGATCGCCGACTGCAAGTCGGGCGTCTCGGGCGCCGGCCGCAAGGCCGAGATCGGCACGCTGTTCTCGGAAGCGAGCGACAACTTCAAGGCCTACGGCGTGCACGGCCACCGCCACACCCCGGAAACCTCGGCCCAGCTGGCGCGCTACACCGACCAGAAGGTCGGCCTGATCTTCACCCCGCACCTGGTGCCGATGATCCGCGGCATGCACGCGACCCTGTACGCGCGCCTGACCAAGGACATCGACGATGCAAGCCTGCAGGCCCTGTTCGAGGACACCTACAAGGATAGCACCTTCGTGGACGTGATGCCCTTCGGCTCGCACCCGGAAACCCGCTCGACCCGCGGCTCGAACATGCTGCGCCTGGCGCTGCACCGTCCGGAAGGCGGCAACACCGTCGTCATCCTGGTGGTGCAGGACAACCTGGTCAAGGGCGCCTCGGGCCAGGCCGTGCAGTGCATGAACCTGATGTTCGGCCTGGATGAAGCGACCGGCCTCAAGCAAATCGCGCTGCTGCCCTAATCTTTTCTCCCTGCCGCGCGGAATTTTCCCGCGCGGCGTCTCTCTTTTTTCCTACAAAACGGCAACACGCCGCCCCAAGCGATCTAGATCAAGGCCACTCTTGTTGAGAACGGTAAATTGACCGATGCACAGGTTGATTTCAGCGCGCGGCGAATCGCCGCCGGCGTCCTACTGGAAGGGGTGGAACATGTTTGGTCGACAAGTAAAGAGCGAGATTGACAGCCTGGTCGGCATCTCGGCCCGCATCGAGGGCGACCTGTGCTTCACCGGGGGGCTGCGTATCGACGGCGAAGTGCATGGCAACGTGGTCGCGGCGGAAGGCGCCGACAGCATGCTGATCGTCTCCGAGCATGCCCGGATCGAGGGCGAGGTGCGCTGCGCCAGCCTGGTGGTCAACGGCTACATCGCCGGATCGGTATATTCGTCAGAACTCCTTGAATTACAGCCGAAAGGCCGCATACATGGTGATGTACATTACCGTTTGCTCGAAATGCACGGCGGCGCCCTCGTGACCGGGAAACTGACCCACGAACCCGCAGGCGAACCGGTGTTTCAGTTTACCGACGCCGAGCCTTCCCTGACGGCCGGATAGTCGGCCTGTCACCAGCATCAGTTGCGGCAACGGTCTATAATGGGCGCAATTCGTATATTCACCAGGAGTGTTTCATGACCGCAGTCGCCGAAGTGCAAGAGCACGACACGATCCCCGTTCCGATCAACTTCACCGACAGCGCCGCAGAGAAAGTTGCTCAGCTGATCGAGGAAGAGGGCAATCCCGACCTCAAGCTGCGCGTGTTCGTGCAGGGTGGCGGTTGCTCCGGCTTCCAGTATGGCTTCACCTTTGACGAAATCGTCAACGAAGACGACACCACGATGGAAAAGAACGGTGTCCAGTTGCTGATCGACTCGATGAGCTACCAGTACCTGGTCGGCGCCGAGATCGACTACAAGGACGACCTCGAAGGCGCCCAGTTCGTGATCAAGAACCCGAACGCCACCTCGACCTGCGGCTGCGGCTCCTCGTTCTCCGCGTGATCTTCCCCCAGGCAGCCCGGTGACCCGGGCAGTCGACGGCCCGGTTCATCCGGGCCGTTCCTTTTGAGGGCTGGCGTTTGCCAGCCCTTTGTCGTTTACGCCTGCCCTTTATCGTGCCCTTTATCGGGGTCAGGTCTGACATTTAGACACGGACTGAGCAATACGGCAGCGTAACGCTCGAGCTCGTGTCCGAATGTCAGACCTGACCCCAGGGGTGCTCCAGGGGTGCTTACGCGGGGTAGAGCGCGCCGAGGATGCGCGGGCCGCGTGCCCCGGTAACGGCCGGCAAATTGCCCGGCTCGCGCTGCAGGAAACGCCAGCCCAGCCAGGCGAAGGCCAGCGCCTCGACCCGGTTCGGCGCGATGCCGAGCGCGGCCGTCGATTCCACGCTTGCGCTGCCCAGCGCCGCGCCGATCTCGCGCAGCAAGGTGGCGTTGTAAGCGCCGCCGCCGCAGACGTACACCGCATCCACAGCCGCGTGCTCGCCGCGGATGGCGTCGGCGATCGTTACCGCCGTCAGGCGGGTGAGCGTTGCCATCACGTCCTGTGCCGCAAGTCCGCTGAAGTCTTTCAGTTTGGCGTCGAGCCACCGGTCATGGAACAGGTCGCGGCCGGTGCTCTTGGGGGCCGGCTGGCGGAAGAAGGGCTCGTCCAGCAGCGCATCCAGCAGCGGCTGCTGCACGCTGCCGCCGGCGGCCCAGGCGCCGTCCTCGTCGTAGGCCTTGCCGAGGTGGCGGCCGATCCACAGGTCCATCAAGACATTGCCCGGACCGGTATCGAAACCGGTGACGCGGCCGTCGCCATGCAGCACGCTGATGTTGCCGATCCCGCCGATGTTGACGACCACGCGTGCCGTGCCCGGTTCCCCGAAGGCGGCCTCGTGGAAGGCCGGCACCAGCGGCGCGCCCTGGCCGCCGGCCGCGATGTCGCGGGTGCGGAAGTCGGCGATCACGTCGATGCCGCTGAGCTCGGCCAGCAGGGCAGGGTTGTTGGTCTGGCGCGTGAAGCCCAGTTCCGGACGGTGGCGGATGGTCTGGCCATGCACGGCGACGGCCGCGACCGGCCCGCCTGCCTGGGGCAGCAGCTGGCGCACGCAGTCGGCGTAGCACAGGGCCAGGCCGTTGGCGGCCAGCGCCTCGCGCTCGAGTTCGTTCTCGCTGGCGGCCTGCAGGGCCATCAGCTCGCTGCGCAATGCGGCGGGGAAGGGCGTGAAGGCTGCCGCGATGCTGCGGATGCTGCCGCCGGCGAAGTCGGCCAGCACGCCGTCCACGCCGTCGAGGCTGGTGCCGGACATCAGGCCGATGGCCAGGGACGAAGTCTCGCTCATGTGCATTCTCCTTGTAGGGTAACCGGACAGCGGTGTGCTGGGCGCTGCTTCAGCTCGTGCGCCGCCAGCATACTAAACGCTGGAGCCGCTTGACGGAAGCGCAAACGGCTTATTAGTTCGTCTACTTAGATAATGAACAGTTATTAAATCGTTGTTTATTAACGTCTTTTTCTTATCTAAACGCCCACCTTTTCGATATTTTGTTTATGTACTTACGGCAAAACTTGTTGTTTAGAGTAAATTCTCTAGGGCTGGAAGCGAAAGCTTGACAATCGGCCAACGCATCCGGAACCAACCCCCCCCGCTCCGTTTTTGCCAGATCGACATGAAATTTAATAACTTAAAAATCGGTACCCGGCTCGGCGTCGCTTTCGCCGCCATCCTTCTCCTCGCCGCCCTCATGCTGGCGACCGCCTTATGGCAGCTCGGCCGTATTGGCGAGGCCAAGGAGGTCATGACGGCCACCACGACGAAAGTCGCCCTCGCAGACCAGTGGCTGCAGGGCATTGCAACCAATAGTGTGCGCACCATGGCAAAGCTGAAAAGCACCGATCCGGCTGACGACGCCTTCTATGAGCAGGAAATGAAGGCCGTCAGTGCGAACGTGAGCAAGGTCCAGAAAGAACTGGAGGTCCTGGTGCTAAGCGAGCGCGGCAAAGCCTTGCTGAAGGCCGTGGCCGATCAGCGCAAGCAGTATTCCGCCATCCGCGACGAGGCCTTCCGCCGTAAAGCGGAGTTTGGCGCAGCTGATGCGGCACTCAAGGCTTTCGTGAGCGACAAGGTAGCGCCTGAAATGAAGCAGTATGTGCATACCGTGGAAGAGGTGGTGGCTAACCAGGAACAATTGTTCCGTGATGCCAACGCGCGCATCGACGCACTACAGGCAAGCGCACAAAAGCTGCTGATCGGTACCGGCGTCGCCGCACTGGTCTGCGGCGGGCTGTTCGCACTGTTCCTGACCCGTAGCATTACCCGGCCCCTGGCCCACGCTGTCGCGCTTGCCGAGCAGGTCGCTTCCAGGGACCTGACCGCCGACATCCAGGTATCGAGCCGCGATGAGGTCGGTCATCTGCTTTCCGCACTCAAGCGCATGAACGACAGCCTGCTGATGACCGTGCACGAAGTGCGCGCCGGCACCGAGACCATCGTCAGCGCTTCGCAGCAGATCGCTTCCGGCAACCTCGACCTCTCGTCCCGTACCGAGCAGCAGGCCAGTTCGCTGGAAGAGACGGCATCGTCGATGGAGGAGCTGACCAGTTCGGTTCGCCAGAATGCCGACAACGCCCGTCAGGCGAATACCCTGGCGCAGGCAGCCTCCGAGATCGCGGTTCGTGGCGGCAAGGTGGTATCGGAAGTGGTGACGACCATGGAATCGATCAACGCTTCGTCGAAGAAAATTGGCGACATCATTGCAGTGATCGACGGGATTGCGTTCCAGACCAATATCCTGGCACTGAATGCCGCGGTCGAGGCCGCGCGTGCCGGGGAGCAGGGCAGGGGCTTTGCCGTCGTCGCATCGGAGGTGCGCAATCTTGCGCAACGTTCGGCAGGGGCGGCCAAGGAAATCCGTAGCCTGATCGCGGATTCGGTGGGTAAAGTGGATGCCGGCGGGCGCCTGGTCGACCAGGCCGGCGCCACCATGCAGGAGATCGTCCAGGGCATCATGCGTGTCACCGACGTTATGGCTGAAATCACCTCGGCCAGCGCCGAGCAGGCGCTCGGTATCGAGCAGGTCAATGCCGCGATCACGCAGATGGATGACGTGACGCAGCAGAATGCCGCCCTGGTCGAAGAAGCGGCCGCCGCAGCGGCATCGATGCAGGACCAAGCCAGCTCGCTTGCCGAACTGGTCAATACGTTCAAGGTGGACGCTGTTTCCCGTCATGCGCGCCCGGCGTCTCCTGGCGAGCGCGGCGTCGAGCCCTCGCTGCGCCTGGGCCTGGCAGCTGCTTGAGGGGCGGGCAGCGCTATCGATGCGCTGCCCGGCGCAAGGATTGATGAAACAGCGGGTGAGGCTTACTTCTTCGGCGGAGGCTCAGGATTCTCTTCCGCCGACCAGATCACTCCGGCAATTTTCCACCCGTTCTCGGTGCGGACCATCTGCCAGCTTTCCTTGCCCCAGTTGTTGCGGTAGTTGCCGACTATGAAGCTGTAGTCGAACAGCACTTGCGCCATCTCGCCGTCGGTATCGATGCGCACGTTCTCGAAGGTTTCGGTGCGCGCTTCCGGCGCGCGGACGATTTTTTCGATGAACTTGCGCGGCGTGCCGCTTTCTGTCTTGGGCGAGGGCTCCTTTGGATCCTTCAGGCTGGCGCGGTAGCGCGCCAGGCTGCCATCGGTGTAGACGCCGACCCAGGTGATGTCTTCGCGCAGGAACAGGCGCATGAAGCCCTCCTTGTCCTTGTCGACGAGGGCCTTGGCGAAGGCCTTGATCACGGCTTCGATCTTCTGCCGGCTTTCCGCCGGGTTTTCCGCAAAAGCATGCTGGGGCGCGCCTGCGCACAGGGCCAGGCATAGCGAGACGGTGGCGAGAACGGATTTCATCGGGTCTCCTCTCTCTCTATATATATATATATATGCGATCACGGACGCGCCGCGAAAAACTGGCTGTCGACGCTATGGCGCGGCATGCCGATCTGTTCGGGCTTCTTCATCAGGTAGGCGAAGCCACTTCGCTCGCCCTTCAGGGCGCCGTTCAGGAAGTTGAGGACATAGCGCGCGCTCTGGGCGTAGGACTGGGCTATTTCGTCGCGGGTGTAGTCGCCGAAGTCGAGCGGATCGAGGCGCAGGTAGCTGGTGCCGAAATATACATGCTCCATCGCGTACATCGTCAGCAGGTAGACGTCGGCGCCCGTCATCTTCTGCAGGATGCTGCCCGAGTGGTCCGGCTTGAACTTCAGTCCGCGCTCGAAGCGCGGCGGCCGCTGGGCCAGGTAGAGCAGGGGCGTGCGCAGCTGTTCCGGCTTCAGGTAAGGCACTTTCTCCAGCATGGCGTGGCGGTAGCGCACCGTGCCGTCCAGGCAGACCAGCGCCTTGATGCGCTCGTCCTGGGCCGCGGCCAGCACATTGGCCATGCCGCCCCAGGAAAAGCCGGCCACGGCCAGGCGGCTGGCGTCGGCCTGCGGCAGCGATTGTGCGTAATCCACCAGGAAGCGGATGTCGGCCGCCTGCGCTTCGGCGTGCGCCAGGTCGTTCTTCTGCCAGCGCTCGTCGACACCCAGGGCCGGGCTCGCGATCACGAGATAGCCATGGCTGGCCAGGAATTCCATCATCTCGGCATTCTCGAATACATTGCTGCTGATGCTCGGCGAATAAATCACCACCGGATACTTGCCCGGCAGCGCCTTCGCATCGCGCACCGCCCAGCGCACATCCTTGCGCTCCGCAGCGAGCTGCGCCTCACGTTTGCCTTCGGTAACGAATTCCAGTCACTTCGCCAGCACCTTGTCCCGTTCCGCAGGGGAGCGGGTGAAATCGTCGTCCCAGCCCAGAAGCTGGAGGTAGTCGTCGTAGCGCATCGGCTTCCCGCCTTTGACCGCCGGATACCAGATGGCGGTCTGGATCGGGCGCGGCTTGCGTGCCCCTTCCGGCGCGTTGGCGGGATAGCTGCGGCTCGGGTCCACCTGCTCGACCACGCGGAAACCGACTGCGAAACTGCCCGGCTTGTCAAGGAAGGGAAAAGCCTGCTGGGCGCCCGATGGCGCCCCGACCAGGACGAGCAGGATGAATGCGAGAAACTTGAGCATATTGCCTCCTTTATTGTTGATCTCTTTTCACTCTAGCATTGAAAGCTAAAGGGATGGCAATAAAACTTCTCGCCGATAGCAAAATGAATGCTATTTGGTGGAATTCATGATGGGTGCATAGCGAAGCAGGAAAAGAAAACGCCCCGCGGCATGCTCGATGCGGCGGGGCGTCGGGAGGAGCGGGATGGCTTAGCGCGCGGCCATCGCGTTGCCGCTCGGTGCGAGCAGCGAGAAGCGGTGGTTCATCTCGGCGGCGGCCATGCGGAAGCGGGCCAGTTCGGCCTGGCTCAGCGGCTGCTGGGCCAGCGACTTGAACTTCTCCGGATTCTGGGCCTGGCCTGCGACGCGGAACTCGTAGTGCAGGTGCGGGCCGGTCGACCAGCCGGTCGAGCCGACATAGCCGATCACCTGGCCCTGGCTGACCTTGGCGCCCTTGCGCATGCCCGGAGCAATGCGGCTCATGTGGGCATAGGCGGTGCTGTACTTCGACCAGTGCTTCAGGACGACCTGGTTGCCGTAGCCGCCGCTGTTGCCGGCGAAATCGATGACGCCGTCGGCGACCGCGCGGATCGGCGTGCCGGTCGAGGCGGCGTAGTCGACGCCCTTGTGCGCCTTCCACTTGCCCGAGATCGGGTGCACGCGCATCGAGAAGCCAGAGGAGATACGCGAGAACTGCAGCGGGGATTTCAGGAAGGCTTTCTTCAGTGCCTTGCCGTCCAGGCTGTAGTAGCCGCCCTGCTTGGTGACCGGGTCTTCGTACCAGACCGACTGGTAAGCGACGCCGCGGTTGACGAATTCGCCTGCCAGGATGCGACCGGTCTTCACCAGTTCGCCGTCGAGCCAGAAGGTTTCGTAGACGACGCTAAAACGGTCGCCGCGCTTGAGGTCGGAGCGGAAGTCGATGTTGGTCGAGAACATCTCGATCATCTGGCCGACCACCGAGTCCGGCATGCTACCGCCGTCGACGTTGGAGTCGGTCGCCGAATATAGCGAGGTGGTGATTTCACGCGAACGCATCTCGACGCGGCGCTCCAGCTTGGCCGGGGCTTCCATCGCGACAAATTTTTCGCCCTTGCGCTCGACCGTGATCTGGCGGGCATCGCCAGCCTTGCCGTCGGTGATCGTGGCGCGCATCGACAGCAGCAGGCCATGTTCATCGGTTTCGGCCTGGATGCGCTTGCCGGTCTTGAGCGACAGCAGGCGGCGGGCGGTCTTGTCGGTACGGAGGAATTTCTGGGCGTCGGCATCGTTGACGCCAAGGCGGGTGAAGAGGGAGCCGATCGAGTCGCCCGGACGGATGCGTTCCTCGTGGATGAATTGCTGCTCGTTCTGCTGCAGGGCGGCGATCTGGTCTGCCAGGTTCGGCAGTTCCAGGTTCTGTTCGATCGACGTGACCGGCATGTCTGCCGCGTCGGGAGCGATCGGGGCCACTGCCACTGCGCCGAATGCAAACACGCTCAGGAGTGCGGCGCCGGCGCTCACGATGCGCGTTTTGCGCGTTCGCGGCAGCAGCTGGAGCAGGCTCTTGCTAGTGATTTTATGTATAGGGTTCATGCAATCAGTTAAAATTTGCGGCTGAACTTCTAGGGATCCAGTTTCTTATCGATCTGCAAAGTTTTCTGCAGGAAACTGAAAAACGATCGTGAATTATACCAAAAGAAGTGGTCCTACAACCGTCTTAGCAAATTTCCTACACGAAAATCCCATACGCATATGAATTCGAATGTCTCGTCCGGTAGCGGCGCTCCGGTACATTCTTCCGCCCCCCTGCCGTTGACGGACAAGGTGCTCGAGGCGCTGGCCATTGCCAAGCGCGGTGTCGATGAACTGCTGATCGAAAGCGAATTCGCCCAGAAACTGGCGCGTTCCGAACAGTCGGGCAAGCCGCTGCGCATCAAGCTGGGCCTGGACCCGACCGCGCCCGACCTGCACCTTGGCCATACCGTGGTGCTGAACAAGATGCGTCAGCTGCAAGACCTGGGGCACCAGGTGATCTTCCTGATCGGCGATTTCACCTCGATGATCGGCGACCCGTCGGGCCGCAATGCCACGCGTCCACCGCTGACCCGTGAGCAGGTCGAGGAAAATGCCATGACTTATTTCCGTCAGGCCTCCCTGGTGCTGGATGCCGCGCGCACGGAAATCCGCTACAACTCCGAATGGTGCGACCCGCTGGGCGCGCGCGGCATGATCCAGCTCGCCTCGCGCTATACCGTGGCCCGCATGATGGAGCGCGACGATTTCACCAAGCGCTACAAGAGTGGGACCCCGATCGCGGTGCATGAGTTCCTCTACCCTTTGATGCAGGGCTATGATTCGGTCGCTTTGCACGCGGACCTCGAACTTGGGGGTACCGACCAGAAGTTCAACCTCCTGGTTGGCCGTGAGTTACAGAAAGATTATGGACAGGAACAGCAGTGCATCCTGACCATGCCCCTGCTCGAAGGCCTGGATGGCGTCGAGAAAATGTCCAAGTCCAAGAACAATTACATCGGCATCACCGAAGCCCCGAACACCATGTTCGGCAAGCTGATGAGCATTTCGGACGACATGATGTGGAAGTACTACGACCTGCTGTCCTTCCGCTCGATCGCCGAGATCCAGAACATCAAGGCCGAGGTGCTTGGCGGCGCCAACCCGCGCGATGCGAAAGTGGCGCTCGGCAAGGAAATCGTCGCACGCTTCCACTCGGCGCAGGCCGCCGACGACGCGCTGGCCGACTTCGTCAACCGCTCGAAGGGCGGGATCCCGGATGACGTGCCGGAAGTCGCCTTGTCCGGCGCGCCGCTGGGCGTGGCCCAGCTGCTGAAAGCGGCCGGCCTGTGCGCCTCGACCTCGGAAGCCATGCGCATGGTCGACCAGGGCGGGGTGCGCATCGATGGCGCCGTGGTCAGCGACAAGGGCCTGCAGGTCGAGGCCGGCACTTTCGTGATGCAGGTGGGCAAGCGCAAGTTTGCGCGCGTGACCTTGGCCGGTTCGCCGCAGCGATGATTGGTCTTCTGCAGCGCGTCAGCGAAGCCAGCGTGCGCGTCGACGGCGACACCGTCGGCGCGATTCAAGCCGGCCTGATGGTGCTGGTGTGCGCCGAGAAGGGCGACACCGAGCGCGAAGCCGAGGCCCTGCTGGCCAAGCTCCTCAGCTACCGCGTGTTCTCCGACGAGGCCGGCAAGATGAACCGCAGCATCACCGACACGGCTGGCGGCCTGCTGCTGGTGCCGCAGTTCACGCTGGCCGCCGATACCAGGTCGGGCACGCGACCCTCGTTCTCGCCGGCGGCCGCGCCGGAGGACGGGCGGCGCCTGTTCGATCATCTCGTGCGCCAAGCCCGCGAACGCCATGGCATTGTCGAGACCGGCAGATTCGGCGCGGACATGAAAGTTTCACTCATCAACGATGGTCCCGTCACTTTCTGGCTGCAGGTTGATCCTGTCGCGATAGGTGGTGCCCAGCGCTGAAACCCCTGCCGTCAACAAGGGTCAATAGGGAGAGGGCTGGGAGGGCATATGCGAATCTGGAGCGATTCATTCACCGAGGGCGGGCCGATCCCGCCGCAATGCGCGTTTGCGGTGGCCGATCCCGACAGCCACGTCAAGCTGTCCAGCAACCGCAGCCCGCATCTCGCCTGGGACGACGTGCCCGCCGGTACCAAGTCCCTGGTGCTGATCTGCCACGACCCCGACGTGCCCTCCGTCGGCGACGACGTCAACCAGGAAGGCAAGACCGTGCCCGCTTCGCTGCCGCGGGTGGACTTCTTCCACTGGTCGCTGGTGGATATTCCGGTCTGCCTGAAATCGCTGGCCGAAGGCATGTTCTCCGACATGGTGACCCCGCACGGCAAGCCGGGCCCGCTGCTGCCCTTCACGATCAAGAACGGCACCGAGCACCAGCTGCGCCAGGGCATCAACGACTACACCGGCTGGTTTGCGAACGACCCGACCATGGCGGGCGAGTATTACGGTTATGATGGCCCGTGCCCGCCCTGGAATGACGAGCGCGTGCATACTTATGTGTTTACACTGTATGCCCTCGACATCCCGCGCCTGCCGCTGGTCGGCCGCTTCAGCGGCGCCGAACTGCGCCTGGCCATCCGCGGGCATATCCTGGACGAGGCGCGCACCTTCGGCGTGTATTCGCTGAATCCCGACATAACAGCCTTACTTCCGACCTGAGCCCTCGAGGTTCGGGGCAAACGAACCTCATGCTTTCGAATAAGAACACAGCAACGACCATCCTCCTGATCCGCCATGGCGAAACCGCCTGGAATGCCGAGAAACGCCTCCAGGGCCACCTCGACATCGCCCTCAATGCCGAAGGCGAGCGCCAGGCTGCCCTGCTGGGCGCCGCGCTCGCGGCCGAGCCGATCGACCACATCGTCTCCAGCGACCTGCAGCGCGCGCGCCAGACCGCCGAGGCCCTTGCCCGCGTGCGCGGGATGCAGGTAGCCATCGACCCGGCGCTGCGCGAGCGCTGCTACGGCGGATTCGAAGGCTTGCTGTACAGCGAGATCGCGGCGCGTTTTCCGCTCGAGTTCGCGGCCTGGCAGGCGCGCGACGTGGATGGCGTGCTGCCGCCGGGAAGCAACCGGGGGGAGAGTTTCCGCGAATTCTATGAGCGGACCACCGCGGCGATCACCCGGCATGCGGCGGCGCATCCGGGCAAGACCATCGCGCTGGTGGCGCATGGCGGGGTGCTCGAGTGTGCTTACCGGGCGGCGCTTGGCTTGTCGCTGGAGACGCCGCGGGATTTCAAGGTGCTCAATGCGAGCGTGAACCGGTTTGTGATGGAGGAGGGGGTGTTGAAATTAGTGAGCTGGGGAGAGGTGGGGCACCTTCAGCCGGCAGTGCTGGATGATGTTGGGTAAGTAGCTTCGTTTTCAAAAATTGGATCCCGGCCTACGCCGGGATGACGGTCTTTAGGATAGCGGCGAGAACCGCCTTACCTTATCGTTAGCTTCAAAACCGTCGTTCCGGCGAAGGCCGGAACCCAATTCCGTCGCGTACCGACAGCTCATCCTTACACCAGAACCGAAGCGCCTACCCCCACTCTGCACCCCTGCCAATATCACACACGCAACAATCGCCAAAAATTCTGCCGCTATTTTGAGCAGCGAATGAGGTAAAATACTAGGTTCCCCGAGAAACTTTCGAGACTTTCCGCTGTGCAAATCGGTCCTTACATTCTGCGTAACAATGTCTTCGTTGCCCCCATGGCCGGGGTGACGGACCGCCCGTTCCGCCAGCTGTGCAAGCAGCTGGGCGCCGGTTACGCGGTGTCCGAAATGGCGGCCTCGAACCCGCGCCTGTGGGCCAGCGAAAAAACCGCGCGCCGCACCGACCATGCTGGGGAAATGGAGCCGAAGGCGGTGCAGATCGCCGGCGCCGATCCGAAGGACCTGGCCGATTGCGCCAGGTTCAACGTCGAGCGCGGCGCCCAGATCATCGACATCAACATGGGCTGCCCGGTCAAGAAAGTGTGCAACAGCTGGTGCGGTTCGGCCCTGCTGCAGCACGAAGACCTGGTCGAGCGCATCCTCCACGCTGTGGTGGAGGCGGTCGACGTTCCCGTCACTCTGAAATTCCGCACCGGCTGGGACCGCCAGAACAAGAACGCCCTGCGCATCGCCCGCATGGCCGAACAGGCCGGCATCGCGATGCTGACCCTGCACGGCCGCACCCGCGCCGACGGCTACAAGGGCGAGGCCGAATACGACACCATCCGCGCCGTCAAGGCGGCGGTGGGCATCCCGGTGGTCGCCAACGGCGACATCACCACGCCGGAAAAGGCGAAGTACGTGCTCGACTACACCGGCGCCGACGCGGTGATGATCGGCCGCGCCGCCCAGGGCCGGCCCTGGATCTGCCGCGAAATCGACCACTACCTGCGCACCGGTGAACACCTGCCGGCCCCCTTGGTCGAGGAAGTACGCGGCCTGATGAACGAACACCTGCCGGCGCACTATGCCTTCTATGGCGAGTATGTCGGCGTGCGCACTGCCCGTAAACACATCGGGTGGTATGTGCAGGACTTGCCGGGCGGGGAAGAATTCCGCCAGCGCATGAACCTGCTGGAATCGACCGCCGAGCAGCTGGCTGCGGTCGACGCGTTTTTCAAATCGCAGCTCGGGCATGGCGAGCGGTTACAATACCGACCCGCTCATCCGGCCGATGTGGCGTTGGCAGCATAAGTAGTCGTAATACACATATAAGAATCAGAATAAAACGGGGACACGCTGCGCCAAAAACGCGGCGAGCAATCATTAACCAGGATGAAGCAGCAGAGAACATGAGCAAAGAAAGTATCCAGGAAGTCGTCCAGAAAAGCCTCGAGGACTATTTCAACGATCTCGGCGAGCAGAAGCCGACGAACATCTACGACATGATGGTCCTGACGGTCGAAAAGCCGGTCCTCGAAGTGGTCATGACGCGCGCCGACGGCAACCAGTCGCACGCGGCGCAGATGCTGGGCATCAACCGGAATACTTTGCGCAAGAAACTCCAGGAGCACGGGCTCCTCTAAAGCTCTTTGCAGGGCGCGGCCGGCTAGGATGGCCGTGCGTCTGGGCGCGGCCGGTACACCGTCCGTGCGCCCGGGCGTCAGAATTCTCAACCACAGGCCTCACCATGATCAAACAAGCACTGATTTCCGTTTCCGACAAAACCGGCGTCCTCGACTTCGCGAAGGCCCTGGCTGCCCTCGGCGTCAACATCCTGTCCACTGGCGGCACCGCCAAGCTGCTGCAGGAAAATGGCGTGCAAGTCACTGAAGTCGCCGACTACACCGGTTTCCCGGAAATGCTCGACGGCCGGGTCAAGACCCTGCACCCGAAGGTGCACGGCGGCATCCTGGCGCGCCGCGACCTGCCGGAGCACGTCGCCAAGCTCGATGAGCACGGCATCCCGCAGATCGACATGGTCGTGGTCAACCTGTACCCGTTCCAGCAGACCGTCGCCAAGCAGGAGTGCTCGCTGGAAGACGCGATCGAGAACATCGACATCGGCGGCCCGACCATGCTGCGCTCGGCCGCCAAGAACCACCGCGACGTGGTCGTGATCGTCGACCCGGCCGACTACGGCGTGGTGCTGGCGGAGATGAAAGGCACCGGCACCACCGCCGGCCCGGTCAGCTACGAGACCAAGTTCCGCCTGGCGAAAAAAGTGTTCGCCCACACCGCCCAGTACGACGGCGCGATCACCAACTACCTGACCAGCCTGGGCGAAGACCGTGCGCACGCGACCCGATCGAGCTACCCGCAGACCCTGAACATGAGCTTCGAGAAGGTCCAGGACATGCGCTACGGCGAGAACCCGCACCAGGGCGCCGCCTTCTACCGCGACCTGGTCGCAACAAAGGGCGCGCTGGCCAACTACCGCCAGCTGCAGGGCAAGGAACTCTCGTACAACAACATCGCCGACGCGGATGCGGCATGGGAATGCGTCAAGACGCTCGGCGGCCTCGGCCAGCCGGCCGGCTGCGTGATCGTCAAGCACGCCAATCCCTGCGGCGTGGCGATCGGCGTCGACGCGCTGGACGCCTACACCCGCGCGCTGCAGACCGACCCGACCTCCGCCTTCGGCGGCATCATCGCCTTCAACGTCGAGGTCGACGGCCGTGCCGCGGAAGCGCTGGCCAAGCTGTTCGTCGAAGTGCTGATCGCGCCAGGTTTTACCGCCGAGGCACGCCAGATCATGTCGGCCAAGCAGAACGTGCGCCTGCTGGAAATCCCGCTGGGCGAAGGCCAGAATGCCTATGACCTGAAGCGCGTCGGCGGCGGCGTGCTGGTGCAGGCGCCGGACGCGAAGAACGTCGGCCTGGGCGACCTGCGCGTGGTCAGCAAGAAGCAGCCGACCCAGCAGCAGCTGCAGGACCTGATGTTCGCCTGGCGCGTGGCCAAGTTCGTCAAGTCGAACGCCATCGTGTTCTGCGCGGGCGGCATGACCCTGGGCGTCGGCGCCGGCCAGATGAGCCGCATCGACTCGGCGCGCATCGCCTCGATCAAGGCGCAGAATGCCGGCCTGTCCCTGAGCGGTTCGGCAGTGGCCTCGGATGCCTTCTTCCCGTTCCGCGACGGCCTGGACGTGGTGGTGGATGCGGGCGCGACCTGCGTGATCCATCCGGGCGGCTCGATGCGTGACCAGGAAGTCATCGATGCGGCGGATGAGCGTGGGGTTGTCATGCTCTATACCGGTACCCGTCACTTCCGCCACTGATCTACGTAAACTTGGGTCCCGGCCTGCGCCGGGACGACGTTGTTTGAGTTCACCCATAGCTTAAAGACCGTCATCCCGGCGAAGGCCGGGATCCAAGTTCGCAGCGCAGATGTCCAACATCTCTCTGCTACAACTTCAACACCCCACTGTGTTTTTGCACAGTATTTTTTCCCACGAACACCCCGCAGCCGTATATCATTCCACAATGATTATTCTCGGCATCGACCCGGGCCTGCGTACGACGGGGTTCGGCGTCATTGAAAAACACGGCACCAAGCTGCGCTACATCGCGTCCGGCACCATCAAGACCGGCACCGAGGGCGCACTGCCGCCGCGGCTCAAGGTGATCCTGAACGGCGTGGGCGAAATCGTTTCCGCCTACGGACCGACTTGCGCGGCCATCGAAAAAGTCTTTGTGAACGTCAACCCGCAGTCCACACTGCTGCTGGGGCAGGCGCGCGGCGCTGCCATCACGGCCCTGGTCGGCGCCGACCTCGACGTTGCCGAATACACGGCCGTGCAGGTCAAGCAGGCCGTGGTCGGCACCGGCAAGGCCGCCAAGGCCCAGGTGCAGGACATGGTGTCGCGCCTCTTGAAGCTTCCCGGCCTGCCGGGCACCGACGCCGCCGACGCGCTCGGCGTGGCGATCTGCCACGCCCACAGCATGGACACGCTGTCGCTGGTCGGCGCGCTGGCGCCCACCACCAGCACGCTGCGCATGAAACGCAGCCGCCTCGTCTAAGAACAATAGGACAACAACACATGATCGGTCGTCTCTCCGGAATCCTGCTCGAAAAAGCGCCGCCCCACGTGCTGGTGGACTGCAACGGCGTCGGCTATGAAGTCGACGTGCCGATGAGCACCTTCTACAACCTGCCGCATACCGGCGAAAAGGTGGTGCTGTTCACCCACCTGGTCGTGCGCGAGGACGCGCACCTGCTGTTCGGCTTCGGCAGCGCTTCCGAGCGGGCCTTGTTCCGCCAGCTGATCAAGATTACCGGCATCGGCGCGCGCATGGCCCTGGCGATCCTGTCGGGCATGTCGGTGGCCGACCTGTCGCAGGCCGTCACGCTGCAGGAAGCTGGCCGCCTGGTGAAGATCCCGGGCATCGGCAAGAAGACCGCCGAGCGCCTGCTGCTCGAACTGAAGGGTAAACTCGGCGCCGACATCGGCGTGGTCGGCGGCGCGGTGCGCGACGACGCCCAGGCCGACGTGCTCAATGCGCTGCTCGCATTGGGGTATTCTGACAAGGAAGCGCTACTGGCGATCAAGAACATGCCGGCAGGTAGCAGCGTCTCCGACGGCATCAAGTTTGCACTCAAAGCACTTTCTAAAGCATGAGCATCCAGACCGACAATTTCACCGAGCAGCGCGTCATCGACGCGGCGCCGGCCTCGCCCAACGAGGAGGCAATCGAGCGCGCCTTGCGGCCGAAGCAGCTGGACGAATACGTCGGCCAGGCCAAGATCCGCGACCAGCTCGAAATTTTTATTTCCGCCGCGCGCAAGCGCCGCGAAGCGCTCGACCATACGCTGCTGTTCGGCCCGCCGGGCCTCGGTAAAACCACGCTGGCGCACATCATCGCGCGCGAGATGGGTGTGAACCTGCGCCAGACTTCCGGCCCGGTGCTGGAGCGTCCGGGCGACCTCGCCGCGCTGCTCACCAATCTCGAGCCGAACGACGTGCTCTTCATCGACGAGATCCACCGCCTGTCGCCGGTGGTCGAAGAGATCCTGTACCCGGCGCTCGAGGACTACCAGATCGACATCATGATCGGCGAGGGCCCGGCCGCGCGTTCCGTGAAGCTCGACCTGCAGCCCTTCACGCTGGTCGGCGCCACCACCCGCGCCGGCATGCTGACCAACCCGCTGCGCGACCGCTTCGGCATCGTCGCGCGCCTCGAGTTCTACAACGTCGACGAACTCACCAAGATCGTTGCCCGCAGCGCCGCGCTGCTCGACGCCCCGATCAACGAGGCCGGTGCGCGCGAGGTCGCCAAGCGCGCGCGCGGCACCCCGCGTATCGCCAACCGCCTGCTGCGCCGCGTGCGCGACTACGCGGAAGTGAAGGGCACCGGCGAAATCACCGTGGAGATGGCCGACCGCGCGCTGAAGATGCTCGATGTCGACACCGTCGGTTTCGATGTCATGGACCGTAAACTCCTGGAAGCCGTGCTGTTCAAGTTCGCCGGCGGTCCGGTGGGCATCGGCAACCTGGCGGCGGCGATCGGCGAGGCGGCCGACACCATCGAGGACGTGCTCGAACCCTACCTGATCCAGCAGGGCTACCTGCAGCGCACCCCGCGCGGCCGGATCGCCACGCCGCTGGCCTACCAGCACTTCGGCGTCACCGCGCCGCGCATCAGCCCCACGGGCGACCTCTGGGATAACCTGCCGCCCGCTTGAACCGCTTGCCGGACCGGGTTCGCCCGCCGGTTCCGGAAGTGCCATTGTCATATCCATCTGCTAGTATTTGACAATGCGCCTGGCAAGGCCCTGTTTGTCGACTACCGATGCAAGGAGCCGTGATGAGCAAGCGAAGAGATTTCCTTCGGATTGCATCGCGGCTGGGCATTGGCGCTTGCTTCGCAAGCCTGCTTCCGAGGATCGCGCTGGCCCGGCCGGGACGCGACGCGACTGTGCATTACATCGATCCGGGCGCCGCCGGTCCGGGCGACGGAACGCTTGCCAGGCCTTTCCGTTCATGGACCAGCGTGTCCTGGCTGCCCGGCCATACCTACCTGCAGAAGCGCGGCACGACGTATTCCGGTGTCTTCCAGGTGGGAGCAAGCGGCAACGCCTTGCAGCCCATCACGATCGGCGCGTATTACCGGTCCAACGGCGCCGACGACAATGCGCAGCCGAAGCCCGTCATCGTCCTGCCGGCGGCGCCCGCCAAGCCGGCCGGCGGCGCCTCGATCGCGGTGCACGGCAAGGAGCGCGATTTCGTCATCTACCGTCAGCTCGACATCCGGAATACCGCCTTGCCGGAAGGGCGCGACGCGGCGATCATCTGGCTGGGCAATGGCTGCGTTTTCGAGGACTGCAATGTGAGGTCGAACTGTGCCGGCGTGTACATTGTCGACAAAAGCCACGTCACCGTCTCCGGCTGTGTGCTCGACGTCATCAGCTGTGGCGCCGCATACGGCAACCAGGGGATCCTGGTCGCCGGGGACCGCACGGTCGACGATATCCGGCTGCTCGACAATACCGTCCGCCACCGCGGCGGCGGTTCGGCGACCTCGTACGGCATCCGCTGCGAAGCCTACGACGGCGACGCTTTCCTGACGCGGCTCGTGATCCGCGGGAACCGCGTCTCTCCGCCATCCGGCGTCGCCCATAACCCGAACCGCGGGGCGATCGGCATTTACCTGGTGGGGGGCAAGGCTGCCACGCTGGACAGGAACACCGTGACCGGCATGCTGACCGGCATCTACATCAATGGTGGAGATCTCAGCTACGTGGGCAAGAATAACTGCAGCAACAATATGAATTTCGGCATTCATATCAGCGGCGTTTCCCGGTCATGCACCATCGAGCACAACGTCTGCAATGCCAATGGCGGAGCCATGACCCGCACCTGTTACGGCCGCGGTATCGAGCTCTCGTCCAAGGCCGGCCAGGGCGCGGTATCGGGCCACACGATCCGCTACAACACCTGCCGCTTCAACTACAACTTTGGCGGGCCGCTGGACAACGGATCGGAAGGCGTCGGCATCGGCCTGGACGACGGGGCCAGCAAGTGTTCCATCTACGGGAACGTGGTCTCGGATAACGAAGGAAACGGCATTCAGATGTACGGCAGCAAAGACCGGAGCAGGTGGCCGGACACGGGCGGCCATACGGTCGATTCCAACGAGCTGGATGCGAACTGCAGCTTCTCGGTCCTGAACCGGCGCAAAGGTGGGAAGAAGCCCAGTCCATTCCAGGCCCATATCGCGCTGGCTTACATCTACGGCAGCCCCACGGTCGTCTCCAACAACCGCTTCAAGGGCAAGACCCGCATGGGGATCTATACCGACAGCACGAACGCGAACATCACGCTGCGCAACAATGGCTAGTCCGGCGGCTGCAACACCGGGCACATGACAATTGTCATGCCGAACTGATGGCGCCTGCATCTACAGGCGCCATCGTGTTTTTCGCATACTGGCTGCACACCAACCCATGCGAGGAACACATGAAGTCCACCGCCCTGAAAGCAGTCTCCGCCGCCGCGCTCCTGATGCTGGCCGGCGCCGCCTCTGCCGCCCCCACCCTGGTCCAGGACGTGCGCGTCTTCGACGGCGAGCGCGTGCACGAGCGCCGCTCGGTCCTGTTCGACAAGGGCGTCATCGTCGACGCCGACTTCCGCGGCGCGGCCCCAAGCGGCACGCGCATCGTCAGCGGCGCGGGCCGCACTTTGCTGCCGGGCCTGATCGACGCGCACGTGCACGCCTTCCGCTACCTGGAGCTGCCGCTGCTGTTCGGTGTCACCACCCAGGTCGACATGTTCAACGACGTGCGGATCATGCGGGACCTGAGCGCGGCCATGGCGGCCGGGAAGAACAGCGGGCGCGCGGACATGTTCTCGGCCGGCACGCTGGCCACCGCGAAGGGCGGCCACGGCACCCAGTTCGGCATGCCGATCCCGACCCTTGCCACGCCGGCCGAAGCCCAGGCCTTCGTGGATGCGCGCATTGCCGAAGGCTCGCACTTCATCAAGATCGTGCTGGAAGACGGCCACGGCGCCCAGCGCATGAACAGCCTGGATATCGCCACCGCCAAGGCCCTGATCGAGGCCGCGCACCGGCGCGGCAAGCGGGCCGTCGTGCATGTCAGCACGCTCGAGAACGCGCGTGCCGCGCTCGAGGCCGGCGCGGACGGGCTGGTGCACCTCTTTATCGGCACCGACATCGCGGCGCGCGACGCGCAGGCGCTGGCGCAACTGGCCAAGGCCAGGCGCGCCTTCGTGATCCCGACTTATGTGGTGCTCGAGAGCATGGCGGGCGTGAAGACGGACGGACTGCTGGCCGATCCCACCCTCGCGGCACTGCTGGACAAGGAACAGCGGCAGCCGATGCGATCCAGCTATGGCCAGTCGCCCAGGCCCGACCTCTTGGCGGCGCCCAGGGCCGTCATCGCCGCCATGCACCGTGCCGGGGTGCCGGTGCTGGCCGGCACCGACGCCGGCAACGCGGGCACCCAGTACGGCATCAGCATGCACCATGAGCTGGCGGCGCTGGTCGCGGCCGGAATGCGCCCGGGTGCGGCGCTGGCGGCCGCCACCAGCGCACCGGCGCGCGCATTCGGCCTCGGCAAGCGCGGGCAGGTGGCGAAGGGCTACAAGGCCGACCTGCTGCTGGTGGAGGGCAACCCGCTGGCAGACATCGCCAGCACCCGCCGCATCGTCGAGGTCTGGAAAGATGGCGAAAGCGCCGAGCCGCTGCGTGCAAGCCAGCGCGAGCGGGTGGCCCAGGAAAACGCGGCGCCCGGTCTCGCGCCGGTAGCGCTGCCGGCGGATGGGCGCATCAGCCTGTTCAGCAAGGAGAAGCTTGCCAGTCCCTTCGGCATGGGCTGGTCCGCGACCCACGACGGCATGATGGGCGGCGCCTCGAGTGCGACGCTGGAACTGCTTCCCGTCGAAGCCGGCGCCCCGGCGGCGCTGGCGGTGACGGCGCGCGTGGTGAAGGCGAACTTCCCCTATCCGTGGGCGGGGCTGGCCTTCGGGCCGGGCGCCGGGCCGATGCAGCCGGCCAACCTCAGTGCGGCGAAGACGATTGCGTTCCGGGTGCGTGGCGACGGCAAGCGCTATGCCCTCAGCATGATGTCGCGTGGTACCACCATTCCGGCCAGCGTGCCCTTCACCGCCGGCGCCGACTGGAAAGAAGTGTCGGTCCCGCTGAGCAGCTTTCCCGGCATCGATCCATCCCTGCTGACCATGATAGGATTCAATGCCGGCCCCGAGCCTGGCGACTACCGTTTCGAGATCGCCGACGTGCGCCTGCTGGACCGCTAACCCGACCCGCTTCACGACATGAACAAGATCAGACAGGTGCTGGCGGGGCCGTGGCTCCCGCCGGAGCAGGGCAGGATGCCGTACTTCTGGCTGCTGAGCCTGGCCTACATGGGCTGGAAGTACGCCTATGTCCCTCCTGGTGCAGGGGAGCTGGCCCTGCTGGTGCTGACGCTGGCCGTGTTCGTGCCGCTCTACCTTGCAAGCTTCCGGGCGCGCGGCCGGCAGGTATTCGTCTTCATGCTGGCTGCCTGCCTGCTGGGTGCCGCCTGGGTGCCCTGGAACCCGGGCGCAGCCACCTTCTTCATCTTCGCCTGCGCCATGGCGGCCGGGATCGCGACAATGAAATACGCCGTGGCCGCGATCGTGGCCGTCATCGTGCTGGCGCTGCTGGCCTCGCTGCAGACGAGCGGGAATATGCGCTTCATGTTCCTGATGCCGATCCTGACCGTCGGCCTGCCGGTGGGCACGGGCGCCTTCATGGATGCGCGCCTGCGCCGCTCGCGCCAGGAGCTGATGCGCAAGCAGGAAGAGGTCGAGCACCTGGCCACCATCGCCGAGCGCGAGCGCATCTCGCGCGACCTGCACGACCTGCTCGGGCATTCGCTGTCGCTGATCGCGCTGAAGGCCGAGCTGGCGCGCAAGCTGGCGCACCGCGACGCGGATGCCTGCGCGCGCGAAGTGGGCGACATCGAAACCAGCGCGCGCCAGGCCCTGGCCGAAGTGCGCGCCGCGGTGACGGGCTATCGCGAAAAGGGCCTGGCCCATGCGCTGGCGAGCGCGCGGGCCAGCCTGGCGGCGGCCGACGTCCGGCTGGAGGAAAACGTGGAGCGCTTCGCACTGGCGCCGGCCGCCGAGAACGTGCTGGCGCTGGCGCTGCGCGAGGCGGTCACCAACGTGGTGCGCCACGCCGGCGCGCGCCGCTGCAGCGTGTCCCTGGGCCTGGAACAGGGCGTGGCGGTGCTGCGCATCCTGGACGACGGCAAGGCGCGCAGCGAGGCCGACATCCGGCACGGCAACGGCTTGTGCGGCATGCGCGAGCGCGCCCAGTCGCTCGGCGGCAGGCTGGCGCTGCGCGTCCGCGCCGGTCTCGAACTCGAGCTGCGCGTCCCTGTCGGAGTAGCCTCATGATTCGCATCCTGCTGGCCGAAGACCAGGCCCTGGTCCTGGGCGCGATGGCTGCGCTGCTCAGGCTCGAGCCGGATTTCGAGGTGGTCGGCGCCGCCACCAACGGCAGGGAAGCCCTCGCCATGTGCGAGCAGCTCCAGCCCGACATCGTCCTGACCGACATCGAGATGCCCCTGATGACCGGGCTGGAACTGGCGGCCGAGCTGAAGGAGCGCCGCTTGCCGCCGAAGCTGATCGTGGTGACCACATTCGGGCGCAGCGGCTACCTGCGCCGCGCCCTGGAGGCGGGGGTGCGCGGCTACCTGCTGAAGGATGCGTCGGTGGATTCCCTGGCGGCGGCGATCCGCGCGGTGCACGGCGGCGGACGCGCGATCGCGCCCGAGCTGGCGCTGGAAAGCTGGAGCGGCGGCGCCGATCCGCTCACCGAGCGCGAACGCCAGGTGCTGCGCCTGGCCGGGGAAGGGCGCTCCAGTTCCGACATCGCGCGCCAGGTGCACCTATCCGAAGGGACGGTGCGCAACTACCTGTCCGAAGCGATCAGCAAGCTGGGCGCCGCCAACCGGGTCGACGCCTATCGCATGGCGCGCGACGCCGGCTGGCTGTAGCCGCTCTCAAAGGTGGTGCACGACGGACAGGCGCGACTGGCGGCCTTCGCGGGCGCGCACGCGGCCCGCGCTCGGCCCCTGCAGCATCAGGAGGGTCAGCGCGAGCGACACGATCAGGGTGAAGCCGAGCAGCGCCCCGCTCAGCCACATGGCGGTCGGTTCGGCGCTGTCCCACAGGATCGCGCTGCCTGCCACGAAGGTGAGCAGCAGCGCCGCGGCCGACATCCGGCCCAGCGCGGGCGAGCGCTTGATGCGGTGGCCGGTCATGCCGATGAAGAAGAAGCCCGACGCAGCCAGCAGCATGGCCGCCAGCAGGGCGGCGGAGCGCGACACTTCAGGCGCGGAAGCGCCGTTCGGGAACAACACCACCGGAGGCGCCACCAGCACCAGGATCCCGGCCATCAGGCAGGCCAGACGCAAGAAGATCATTCGACTTTCCTCGTAAATTCGTTGTAATAACAACTCAGCAATACGAGACGATATCGAATTTATAATTGTTGCGGCGCGCGAATGAAGTTCAGTGACTGACGCTTTTCGAGAACAGGTTGATCACGGCCACCCCCGCGATGATCAGTCCGAGTCCGGCGATGGCGGGCAGGTCGAGGCGCTGACCGTAGACGAACCAGCTGATCAGCGAGATCAGCACGATGCCGACCGCCGACCAGATCGCATAGGCGATTCCCGTAGGCAGCACGCGCAGGCTGAAGGTCAGCAGGTAGAAGGACAGGGCATAGCAGCCCACCGTGACCAGGCTGGGGATCGGCCGGGTAAAGCTGTCGGAGGCCTTGAGCGCGGTGGTGCCGATGACCTCCGTGACGATGGCGAAGGCGAGGTAGAGATAGGCTTGGGACTGGGTCATGCGCCCATCATACAGGGCGAGCGGCCGGCGCCTGTGGGCACGGGCCGCTGCCTGGGGATTACTGCTCGCGGACCCAGGTCTGCGAACGGCCGAACATCGGCGCGCCGATGTAGCCGCGCACTTCCAGCTTGCTGCCGTTGTCCTTCAGGGCCGCCTTGCTCTTGTAGGTCTTGCCCTTGGACGGATCGAGGATCTCGCCGCCGGTGTACTCGTTGCCGTCCTTCTTCAGGCCGGACAGGATGGTCATGCCGATGATCGGCTGGTCCTTGCGCGCGCCTTCGCAGGCGGTGCATTTCGGGTTCTGGTCCTGGTCGGCCGGGCGGAACAGTTTTTCGATCTTGCCGGTCAGGACGCCGTTCTCTTCGGTGATGCGTACGAGGGACTTCGGCTTGCCGGTTTCGTCGTCGATCGTTTTCCAGGTGCCTGCGGCCGAGGTGTTCTGGGCCATGGCAGCCGGTGCGGCGAGGATCAGGGCAATCAGGCTTGCCTGCATCAGTTTACGCATTGTGGGTCTCCATTGTTGTTGTCTGACGGGACCAGTGTAGCAAACTGTATTCACGGCCGGGTCATCGAAATCCGAGGAAGTATTCGAATTGGATGGCTTCCAACAAAAAACGCGGCCGAAGCCGCGTTTTTCGTTTGGCGATGCCGAATCAGGCCGCCGGCAGCTTGGCCAGCTGCTCCTGCATCTTGGCCAGCGTCGCCGAGAAGTTCGCCACGCGTTCCTTCTCCTGCTCCACCACCGCGGCCGGTGCGCGCGCCACGAAGCTTTCGTTGGCCAGCTTGCCGCTGGCCTTGGCGATCTCGCCCTGCAGGCGCGCGATCTCCTTGGAGAGGCGCTCGCGCTCGGCGGCGACGTCGATCTCGACCTTCAGCATCAGCTTGGTGGTGCCGACGATCGACACGGCGGCCGGCGATTCCGGCAGCGCGTCGACCACCTGCACCTCCTGCAGCTTGCCCAGTGCCTGGATGTAGGGGGCGAACACCGCCATGCGGGCGCGGTCTTCCTCGTTGCCCGGCTCGACGATCAGCGGCACGCGCACCGACGGCGACAGCGACATCTCGCCGCGCAGGTTACGGGTGGCGTCGATCAGCGCCTTGAGCTGTTCCATCCAGGCTTCCGCCTCTTCGCTCACGAACGAGGTATCGGCCAGCGGATAGGGCTGCAGCATGATCGAATCGCCGGTCTTGCCGGCCAGCGGCGCGATCGCCTGCCACAGGGCTTCGGTCACGAACGGGATGATCGGGTGCGCCAGGCGCAGCACCACTTCCAGCACGCGCAGCAGGGTGTGGCGGGTGGCGCGCTGCTGCGCTTCCGTGCCCTGCTGGACCGAGACCTTGGCCAGTTCCAGGTACCAGTCGCAGTATTCGTACCAGACGAAGTTGTAGATGCTGCTGGCGATGTTGTCGAAGCGGTAGTCGGCAAAGCCCTTGGCGATATCGAGTTCGACGCGGTTCAGCAGCGAGACGATCCAGCGGTCGGCCTGCGACAGGTCTTCCGGATTCGGCTGTCCGCAGTCCTTGCCTTCCGTGTTCATCATCACGAAGCGGGTGGCGTTCCACAGCTTGTTGCAGAAGTTGCGGTAGCCCTCGCAGCGGCCGAGGTCGAAGTTGATGTTGCGGCCCAGCGAAGCGTAGCTCGCCATGGTGAAGCGCACGGCGTCGGTGCCGAAGGCCGGGATCCCTTCCGGGAATTCCTTGCGGGTGGCCTTGGCGATCTTCTCGGCGGCGCGCGGGTCCATCAGGCCGGTGGTGCGCTTGGCCACCAGCGACTCGACGTCGATGCCGTCGATCAGGTCGATCGGGTCGAGCGTGTTGCCCTTCGACTTGGACATCTTCTGGCCCTGGCTGTCGCGCACCAGGCCGTGCACGTACACGGTCTCGAACGGCACCTTGCCGGTGAAGTGAGTCGTCATCATCACCATGCGGGCAACCCAGAAGAAGATGATGTCGAAGCCGGTCACCAGCACCGACGAGGGCAGGAAGTGCTTCATGTCCCGGGTTTCTTCCGGCCAGCCCATGGTCGAGAAGGGCACCAGGGCCGAGGAGAACCAGGTATCCAGCACGTCGTCGTCGCGGCGCAGCGCCCCAACGACGCCCTGGGCCGCGGCCTTGGCTTGCGCTTCTTCCTCGGTGCGGGCGACCACGATCTCGCCGTTCTCGCCGTACCAGGCCGGGATGCGGTGGCCCCACCACAGCTGGCGCGAGATGCACCAGTCCTGGATGTTGCCCAGCCACTGGTTATAGGTGGTGGTCCAGTTCTCGGGCACGAACTTGATCTCGCCGTTGGCCACCTTTTCCAGCGCCACGTCGGTGATCGACTTGCCCGGGTTGAAGGTGCCTTCCGGCGCCGGCTTGCTCATGGCGACGAACCACTGGTCGGTCAGCATCGGCTCGATGACGACGCCGGTGCGGTCGCCGCGCGGCACCATCAGCTTGTGCGGCTTGACTTCGGCCAGCAGGCCTTGCGCTTCCAGGTCGGCGACGATCTGCTTGCGCGCGGCGAAGCGGTCCAGGCCCTGGTACTGGCTCGGGCCGTTCTCGTTGATCCTGGCGTCCAGGGTGAAGATGTTGATCGGCGCGAGATTGGCGCGCTGGCCGACCGCGTAGTCGTTGAAGTCGTGGGCCGGGGTGATCTTGACGCAGCCGGTGCCGAATTCCTTGTCGACGTAGCTATCCGCGATCACCGGAATCTGGCGGCCGGTCAGGGGCAGGTTCAGCAGCTTGCCGACCAGGCTCGTATAGCGCTCGTCGGTCGGGTCCACCGCCACGGCGACGTCGCCCAGCAGGGTTTCCGGACGGGTGGTGGCGACCGTGAGGTGGCCCGAGCCGTCGGCCAGCGGGTACTTGATGTACCACATCGAGCCGTCTTCTTCCTGCGAATCGACTTCCAGATCCGACACGGCGGTACCCAGCACCGGGTCCCAGTTGACCAGGCGCTTGCCGCGGTAGATCAGGCCCTGTTCGTACAGGCGCACGAAGACTTCCGCCACGGTTTTGCTGCGGCTTTCGTCCATCGTGAAGTATTCGCGCTTCCAGTCCGGCGAGGTGCCCATGCGGCGCATCTGGCCGGTGATGGTGTTGCCCGACTTTTCCTTCCATTCCCAGACCTTCTCGACGAAGGCTTCGCGTCCGAGGTCGTGGCGCGAGATCTTCTGCGCGTCGAGCTGGCGCTCCACCACGATCTGGGTGGCGATGCCGGCGTGGTCGGTGCCCGGGATCCAGGCGGTGTTGTAGCCGCGCATGCGGTAGTAGCGGGTCAGGCCGTCCATCACGGTCTGGTTGAAGGCATGGCCCATGTGCAGGGTGCCCGTGACGTTCGGCGGCGGCAGCTGGATGCTGAACGACGGCTTGCCGTCTTCCATGGTGGCGGTGAAGTAACCGCGCTGTTCCCACTCGGTGCGCCAGTATTGTTCAATGTCTGCGGGCTCGAAAGACTTGGCAAGTTCCATGATGTGGTCAACTAAAAAATTGTGCGAAAAGAACCATTATAGAGTAGATGCGGCTATAATCCGCCCCGCTGCGTTCCGGAAAGCCGGGCGCGGCACACGCTAGGGGTCCTGCTGTCGCAAACGCGACACGCGGGTGAGAAATACCCTCCGAACCTGATCTGGATAATGCCAGCGAAGGGAAGCAGTCAGAACACGGCCCAGGGCGCGCACGCGCCTGCCTGGCCGATCCTGGCACACTCCTTTGCTGGCTCCGCAAAGGAGCCACATGAACGCACCGCTCAAATTCGACGCCGCGACCGCCACGGTCGACCAGGCAGCCATCGAACCCTTCCCCAACTCGCGCAAGGTCTACATCGACGGCAGCCGGCCCGACATCCGCGTACCAATGCGCGCCATCTCGCAGTCGCCGACACCCGACAGTTTCGGCGGCGAGGAGAATCCGCCGCTGTTCGTCTACGACACTTCCGGACCCTACACCGATCCGGCGGCCAGCATCGACATCCGCCGCGGCCTGGGTACGCCGCGCACGCCGTGGATCCTCGAAAGGGGCGATACCGAGGAGTTGGCGGGCCCCACTTCCGACTACGGCAAGGCGCGCCTGCTTGACCCGGCGCTCACTGCCCTGCGCTTCGAGCTGCAGCGCACCCCGCGCCGCGCCCGCAGCGGGCGCAACGTCACCCAGATGCACTATGCGCGCCAGGGGATCGTGACCCCCGAGATGGAATTCGTCGCCCTGCGCGAGAACCTGCGCCGCAAGGAATACCTGGCTTCGCTGGTCGATTCCGGCCCCATGGGCGCGCGCGTGGCCAGCCTGCTGTCGCGCCAGCATCCGGGGCAGTCCTTCGGCGCCAGCATCCCCGCCGAGATCACGCCCGAGTTCGTGCGCGACGAAGTGGCGCGCGGCCGCGCCATCATCCCGGCCAACATCAACCACCCGGAAATCGAGCCGATGATCATCGGCCGCAACTTCCTGGTGAAGATCAACGCCAACATCGGCAACTCGGCGGTGACGTCCTCGATCGGCGAGGAAGTGGAAAAGATGACCTGGGCGATCCGCTGGGGCGCCGACAACGTGATGGACCTGTCGACCGGCAAGCACATCCACGAGACGCGCGAATGGATCATCAGGAATTCGCCAGTGCCGATCGGAACGGTGCCGATCTACCAGGCGCTGGAAAAGGTCGGCGGCAAGGCCGAGGAACTCACCTGGGAGATCTACCGCGATACGCTGATCGAGCAGGCGGAGCAGGGCGTCGACTACTTCACCATCCACGCCGGCGTGCGCCTGGCCTATGTGCCGATGACGGCCAAGCGCCTGACCGGCATCGTCTCGCGCGGCGGTTCCATCATGGCCAAGTGGTGCCTGGCGCATCATCGGGAATCCTTCCTGTACACGCATTTCGAGGAGATCTGCGAGATCATGAAGGCCTACGACGTGTCCTTCAGCCTGGGCGACGGCCTGCGCCCCGGCTCGATCTACGACGCCAACGACGAAGCCCAATTGGCCGAGCTGAAGACCCTGGGCGAGCTCACGCAGATCGCCTGGAAACACGACGTCCAGACCATGATCGAGGGCCCCGGCCACGTGCCGCTGCACCTGATCAAGGAGAACATGGACCTGCAGCTGGAGCAGTGCAGCGAGGCGCCGTTCTACACCCTGGGGCCGCTCACTACCGACATCGCGCCCGGCTACGACCACATCACCTCGGGCATCGGCGCCGCTACCATCGGCTGGTACGGCACCGCCATGCTGTGCTACGTCACGCCCAAGGAGCACCTGGGCCTGCCCGACAAGAACGATGTCAAGGACGGCATCATCACCTACAAGATCGCGGCCCACGCGGCCGACCTGGCCAAGGGCCACCCTGGCGCCCAGCTGCGCGACAACGCCCTGTCGAAAGCGCGCTTCGAATTCCGCTGGGCAGACCAGTTCAACCTCGGCCTCGACCCGGACAAGGCGCGCGCCTTCCACGACGAGACCCTGCCCAAGGAGTCCAGCAAGGTGGCGCACTTCTGCTCGATGTGCGGCCCGCATTTCTGTTCGATGAAGATCACGCAGGAGGTGCGCGAGTATGCCGCCGCCAGCGGGGTGGCCGAAGGAGCCGCGCTGGCGAAAGGCATGGAAGAGAAGGCGATCGAGTTCGTGCGCGGCGGCGCCAAGCTGTACCGGGAGGTCTGATGACGGAGATCGAACTGAACGGCGCCCTGTACCAGGTGCCGGCCGGCGTGTCGCTGCTGGACCTGGCCGGCCAGCTGGGCCTGGCCGAGCAGGCGGTGGCGGTGGCGGTCAACCGCGAAGTGGTGCCGCGCCAGCAGTGGCCGCAGCGCCGGCTGCAGGCCCGCGACAAAGTGGACATCGTGCGCGCCATCGGTGGCGGTTGAAAACAAGGAGATGACAATGAATGCAATCGTAGAGAACGACTTCCTGACCATCGCCGGGCGCCAGTACGCTTCGCGCCTGCTGGTCGGCAGCGGCAAGTACCGCGACCTGGCGCAGACGCGCGACGCCACGCTGGCAGCCGGCGCCGAGATCGTCACCGTGGCGATCCGCCGCGTGAACATCGGCCAGGACCCGAACGCTCCCAGCCTGCTCGACGTGCTGCCCCTGGAGGAATTCACCATCCTGCCCAACACGGCCGGCTGCTACACGGCCAAAGATGCGATCTACACCCTGCAGATGGCGCGCGAACTGCTGGGCGGGCGCAAGCTCGTCAAGCTGGAGGTGCTGGGCGACGAGAAGACCCTGTTCCCGCAGATGCCCGAAACGCTCAAGGCGGCGGAGGTCCTGGTGCGCGACGGCTTCGACGTGATGGTCTATTGCAGCGACGACCCCGTGCAGGCCCGCATCCTGCAGGAGATCGGTTGCGTCGCCGTGATGCCGCTGGCCTCGCTCATCGGTTCCGGCATGGGCATCCTGAATCCCTGGAACCTTTCGCTCATCATCGAGCAGGCCACGGTGCCGGTGCTGGTCGATGCCGGCGTCGGCACGGCTTCGGATGCGGCGATCGCGATGGAGCTCGGCTGCGACGGCGTGCTCATGAACACCGCGATCGCGGCCGCCCATGATCCGGTGCGCATGGCGCGCGCGATGCGCCACGCCGTCATCGCCGGGCGCGAGGCGCGCCTGGCGGGGCGCATGCCGAAGCGCTTCGCGGCCTCGCCCTCGTCGCCGCTGCAGGGCATGGCCACCTGATGGTGCCGACCGTGCTCGTGTTCGCCGGGCTCGACCCCGGCGGCGGGGCAGGGCTGGCGGCGGACATTGCCGCCATCGGCGCCCTCGGCGGCCACGCGCTGCCGGTGGCGACGGCCCTGACCGTCCAGGACAACAACCGGGTTCACGAGGTGCACCCGGTCGACGCCGGCCTGGTCCTGCGCCAGGCCGAAGCGCTGGTCGATTCCTTCGGCATCGACGCGGTGAAAATCGGCATTCCCGGCAGCCGCGAGAACGCGGCGGCGATTGCCCGGCTGCTGCGCCGGCTGCGCGCGTCCGCCCCGGCGCTGCCGGTCGTGCTCGACCCGGTGCTGGCCAGCGGCCACGGCGACGCGCTCGGCAAGGGCAACGCCATCGCCGCGCTGGCCGAGCTGCTGCCGCTGGCCACCGTGCTGGTGCCGAACCTGCCGGAGGCGGCGGCGCTGGGGGCGCTGCCCTGCGAGCACGTGCTGCTCACCGGCGGGCATGGCGAGGGGGACGTCGTCGTCAACCGCTGGCTGCAGGGCGGGATGGAGCAGCGCAGCTGGCGCATGCCGCGCCTGCCGCACAGCTACCACGGCAGCGGCTGCACGCTGGCCGCCGCCATCGCGGCGCGCCTCGCGCTGTGCGACCCGATGGCGCAAGCGCTCGAGCATGCCCAGGACTACTGCCATCAGACGCTGGCGCATGCCTTCCGGATCGCGCCCGGACAGCGCATCCCGCGCCGCATCCTGCAAGCCCACTGAGAAAGGATCATCCTTGAACAAGCACTTCATGCGGGGGCTCTACCTCGTCACCCCGGACTGGGACGACACCGGGCGCCTGCTCGCGGTCACCGACCTCGCCTTGACTGCTGGCGCATCCCTGGTGCAGTACCGCCATAAAAGCGCCAGCCCGGCCTTGCAGGCCGAGCAGGCCGCAGCCCTGCTGGCGCTGTGCCGCAGCCACAAGCGGCCGCTCGTGATCAACGACCACATCGACCTGTGCCGCGACCTCGACGCCGACGGCGTGCACGTCGGCGGCACGGACATGTCGGTGGCACAGGCGCGGGCCCTGCTGGGACCGGGCAAGATCGTCGGCGCCTCGTGCTACGGCGAGTTGAAACTGGCCGAGAACGCCCAGCAAGACGGCGCCAGCTATGTGGCCTTCGGCGGCTTCTATCCCTCCCCGGTCAAGAAATACAGCTTCGTCACGCCGCCCGAACTGGTCGAGGTCTGGCGCGACCGCGTGGCCCTGCCGATGGTGGTCATCGGCGGCATGACCCCGCTGAATGCGGCGCCGCTGGTGCGGCGCGGCGCCTCGATGGTGGCGGCGATCACGAGCGTGTACGCGGCGGCCGACCCGGCGGCGGCCGTGCGCGACTTCTGCGCGCTGTTCCGGCACGCCTGAACTTACAATGGCAGCGTTGCCACTCTTGCCATACCGACCATGCGACCGCTGCGCCTGCTCATCCATACCAGCCGCCACCCCTCGGCCATCCTGCTGCTGGTACAGCTGCTCGGCATGCTGTTGTACCCCTTTATCGAGCACGAACCCGCCGGGCATACGGCCTTCAACGTGTTCGGCATTCTGGTGCTGTCGCTGACCATCCGCATGGTGCGGCGCACGCCTGGCGAGACCCGGATCAGCGTGGCGCTGGCGGTGCCGATCGTGATCCTGCTGGCGCTGCAGACCTTCTACGACCTGCGCGGCACGCTGCTGCCCTGGTCCTCGGCGCTGGAAGCGCTGTTCTACTTCTACGCCGCCGGCAGCCTGATCGCCTACATGATGGAAGACCGCCGGGCCACCACCGACGAGCTGTTCGCCGCGGCCGCCACCTTCACGCTGCTGGCCTGGGCGTTCACCCACCTGTTCCTCATGGTGCAGGAGCTGCAGCCGGGCACCTTTGCCGCAGCCGTCAACGGCGACGCGCCGCGCTCATGGAGCGAGCTGAATTACCTGAGCTTCGCGCTGTTGTCGAGCACCGGTATCGGCGACGTGATTCCGCTCACCGTCCATGCGCGCGCCCTGTGCAGCGTCGAAATGCTGGTCGGCCTGATGTACCTGGCGGCCGTGGTGGCGCGCCTGATCGGCTTCACGACCCAGGGCAGGGTCAGCCGGCGCGGTCAGGATGCGCAGCGCGAGCCCTGGGACAAGGACTAGCTCCCGGTTTCAATGCCAGTAGTCGGCGTGCCGCCGCCGTAGTTGCGTGAGGTCCGGCGGGAAGTCCAGTGCGCGCTCGGACCGCGCCATGGCGAGGGCGGCTTGATGCAGGGCCGCGGCGCGCATGTGCGCACTGCCGCAGCGACCAAGTTCGCCCAGCACGCGCTGCAGGCGCGCCGCTACCTCGACCAGACCCGCGCCGTCGCGTGCGATGGCCGGGAACGCATCCTCGAACATGTCGTCGACGGGAAGCACAGGTGCGGCGACCCGGTCGTATTCGGGATCGGCCGGCTCGGCAGCCCGGGCCCACTCGGCAAACAACCGGTGCAGCGAACCCAGGATACCGATGGCCGTGCCCGGATCATTAATGCCGGGAGACAAGGCGCGGCAGGCGATCTCGGACAGCACGACCAGGCCGAAACGCGGGTCGTCGTCGAACTGGCGCAGGGGGCCGATGATGAAGGCTTCGCGCAGACGCGCCGCCTCGATCGGTCCGCTGTCGGGCCCATCGGGCAGCACATAGCCGAGCGGGCGCGAAGGAACGATCATTGCGCCGGGAAGGACGGCCAGCGTGATGTTCAGCTTGCATTTGGCGGCGTAGCGCTGCAAGGCGTTCATGTGGATGCGTTGCAGGTAGCCGCTTTGGTCGGCGTGAAAGGCCAGGCCGCGGGTCGGACCAGTAGCGGCGATGCCGCCCAGGCAAGGGCGGCGCTTGCGCTGTGCCAGGGCCGTTGCGGTCGCCTGCTCGACCTTGTCGATGACGGCGCCCAGCCGGCCGAGCCGCGCGATACTGTCGACCCAGCGCACGAAGACCACGATGACCACGATCAGGGCCGACAAGGTCAGCACGAACAGGGTAAAACGGCCGGCCTTGCCGAAATAATCGTTGGTCGTCGCGCTGAGCGCCACGATGGCGAAAATGAAGGCGCCGACGAACATCGACAGCGCATTCTGGGAAACGTCGTCCGCCACCACCAGTGGAAAGGCGCGCGCAGTGGCCGATTGCCCAGTCGAGGCGTAGGCCGACACCATCGAGGCAACCGCGAAGGTGGCGACCCCGAGCATGCTGGCGGCAATAATCTTGAGCAGGTCGACGATGGACCCCTGCGCGATTTCAGGCACCTTCCAATCGATCGGAATGGCGTCGGCGACATGTGCCAGCAGCACGCCGGCAATTGACAGGACACAGGCGATCAGCGGCTTGACCCACAAGCGTTCGCGCAGTCGGTTCAACAGGAATTGCAACTGTTCGCGCATAGGCCGGCAATCGGAGGGGACAGGACAGGACAAAGCGTAAACGGATTTGGCCCCGCGGTCGGTTCGCTTGGGAACATATTCCGGACACGCTGCCAGACATATGCATCGAAAAGCGCCCCCCGTGGATTGACCATATGCGGCCGAGCATGCGATATTGCTTTTCTTGCCACTTCCATGAAAGCACATTGCATGCGCCTTCACACGACCAAGCTCGTATCCGCTCTCGTATTCGCGTTCGCCGCAGCCGGCTGCGCCCAGATTTCCACCAACACCGCCACCATCTCGCCGGAGGCGCTGCGCACCCACGTGCAATACCTCTCCTCCGACCAGCTCGAAGGCCGCGGCACGCCCTCGCGTGGACAGGACCTCGCCACCGACTACATCGCGGCCCAGTTCCGCAAGGCCGGCCTGGAGCCGGCCGGCGACGACGGCTACTTCCAGACCGCGACCTGGCAGTATGCCGAGCGCAAGGCGGACGACGTGAGCCTGACGGTGCTTGCCGGCGGCAGCAGCATCGCGGTGCCAGGCGGCGGCGCGACCGGCAACTTCCTCGATCCGGTCACCTTGGCGGCCACGCCGGCGGTGTTCATGAGCTGGAAGGATGCGCTGGACAACAGCGACGCCGCCAACGGCAAGGTGCTGGTGGTGCCGGCCCCGCCGGTGCCGCGCGCCGCGCGTCAGCTGCAGGAAAAACTCAAGAGCAAGCCGCTGCTGGTCGTCATGATCGACCGCGAGCGCCGTCATGGCGCCGGCACCGGCGGCTGGCTGATCGATCCGGAGCAGGCTGCGCCGCAGGGCGCGGTGCCGGCTCAGTTGCCTGTCCTTGTGCTGCATGCGGCCGACGCCGCGGCGGCGCTGGAGAAGGGCGGGGCAAGCGTCACGGCACGCGTGGCCGCTCCGAGCATCCGCCCGGTCAAGCTGCGCAACGTGGTCGGCGTGCTGCGCGGTTCCGATCCGGTGCTGAAGAACACCTACGTCCTGATGACGTCGCACCACGACCACGTCGGCATCCGCGACGGCGAGGTCTACAACGGCGCCAACGACGACGCCAGCGGCGTGGTGTCGCTGATCGAAGCCGCCAACGTCCTGGCCGCGCGCAAGGAGCGTCCGCGCCGCAGCATCGTGTTCATGACCTTCTTCGGCGAAGAACTCGGCATGCTGGGCTCCAAGTACTATGCGCTCCACCCTTTGTTCCCGCTGAAGGACACGGTGGTGAACATCAATCTCGAGCAGACCGGACGCACCGACGACAGCGAAGGCAAGCAGCTCAATTCGATCGCCATGACCGGCTACGATTTCTCGACCCTCGGCGACATGCTCAAGAACTCCGCCGAGCGCACGGGAGTGCGCCTGTGGAAGCATGCGGCCTTCAGCGACGCCTTCTTCTCGCGCGCCGACAACCAGTCGCTGGCCGACGCCGGCGTGCCGGCGCACACCCTGTCGGTGGCCTACGGCTTCTCGGATTACCACGGCAAGGACGACACCTGGGACAAGCTCGACTACGACAACATGGCGCGCGTCACGCGCATGCTGACCGAAGGCGTGTACGACATCGCCAACGCGACCGAGCGCCCGACCTGGACGGCGGCGCCGAAGGCGGCCAACTACGCCGCCAAGGGACGCGCGCTCACGGCCGGCGAGGCGCCGGCCAAGTGAGCGGCGGCGCGGTCCTGGTGCGGCGTTTGCTGGCGGACGAGTGGCAGGCCTACCGCGCGATCCGCCTGCGCGCGCTGGCGGATGCGCCCGAGGCCTTCGGCAGCACGCTGGCGCGGGAAGAGGCGCTGCCGGACGATACCTGGGCGACGCGCGTGGCGCAGTCGGCGGTCTCCGGCATCGATTGCGCGCTGGTGGCGCAAGTGGAAGGCCAGCTCGCCGGCCTGCTGTGGGCCAAGGTCGATGCGCAGGATGCCGCCCGGGTGAATTTGTTCCAGATGTGGGTGGCGCCGCAATGGCGCGGCCGCGGCGTGGCAGCGGCTTTACTCGACGAGGCGCTCGGCTGGGCGAGAGCGCGTGGGACCCGGATCGTGCACCTGGGCGTGAACAGCGAGAATGCAGGCGCACTCAGGTTGTACGAGCGTGCCGGCTTCCAGCCGATCGGCGAGCCCTACCTGATGCGCGAGGGCGCCGCCCACATGGAACAGGAAATGCGCCTGCTCCTGGACGGCGCAGCATAAAAAATGGGGCGCCCGGAGGCGTCCCATTGTCATTGCAGCGTCAGGGCTTAGTTACCGCAGCCCAGCGAAGCGATGCGGTCGCGTGCGGCCTTGGCCTGCACCAGGCCGAAGCCGTACTTGGTGTCGCGGCCGGCGGTGCCCAGGTCGAGCGCGCTCTTGGTGAGCGAAGCGCGCATCTGCGCGGCGGTACAGGTCGGGAAGTAGCTCCACACCAGGGCGGCGACGGCCGACACGTGCGGGGTCGCCATCGAGGTGCCGTCGAAGTAGGCGTAGTTGCTGGCCTTGATGCCGACCGTCGCGCTCTGGCCCAGCTGCTGCTTCATCGCCGCGCCTTCGGTATCGGTCGCGGTGACCGACGGGATGCTGGTCACGGTGGTGCCCAGGGTGCCGCCGAAGGCGCCTGCCACGTTGTTGTACACCACGGCGCCGACGCCGCCGCTGTTCTGGCAGTTGCTGACCTTGACCGCGAAGTCCACGGTGCCGCGCTGGATCAGGCAGACCTTGCCCGAGACGGCGGTGTTGACCTTGTCGCCGATGCCGAAGTCGGCCAGCGGTGCGGTGGCGGTCTTGACCGGCGAGCCTTCCATCGCGCCGGGGGCATAGATGCTGCTGCCGACGGTCAGGACGGCTTCCTGGCCGGTGCCCATCGGCACGGTCGACAGGACGCTGACGCCGGGACCGGCCAGTTCGACGCTGCTGTTGTACTGCGAGAAGGTGGCCCACTGCTTGTTCTCGTCGACCGCCCCGACCATGATCACGCTGGCGTAGCCGGCAGGATAGGAAACCACCGTATTGCCGTCGTTACCGGCTGCAGCCAGGCTCAGGACTCCTTTGGAATACAGGGTGTCGAAAGCTTTCTGTTCGGTGGTGCTCTTGCGCCCGCCGCCCAGCGACATGCTGATCACGTTGGCGCCGGCGGCGCCGCACTTGTTGGCGGCCGAGGCCAGGGTCGAGGAATAGGCCCAGCCGTCCTTGCCGAACACCTTCACGATGTGCAGCTTGAGCTGCTTGTTGGCGGCCACGCCGACCACGCCGGTGCCGGCGTTGTTGATGGCGGCGATGGTGCCGGCCACGTGGGTGCCGTGGCTGTTCTCGTCGGTGTACCACCAGCCGGTGCCGGCGTCGTATTCGCCGGTGACCGGGTTGGCCGACAGGTCTTCATGGTTGCGATCGTAGCCCGAGTCGATGATGCAGACCTTGCGGTTGGCGGCGCTGGCGTCCGACAGCAGGTCGGCCTGCACCTGCTTGATGCCGTACGGGACCAGCTGGCCCGATGCGTACGGGGTGCCGGTCGACGGCGAGGTGAGCGCGAAGGGCTTGCGGATCACGTCTTCTTCGATGTATTCGACGTTCGGGTTGTTCTCCAGTCCTTTCAGCGCGACCGCCGGGACCTCGATGGCCATGGCGTTCATGCCGAAGATTTCGTGCTTGACCGAGCCCTTGGACGCTGCCACCGCCGACTTCACCTTGGCAGCGGCGCCCGGCTTGAAGGCGACGATGACGCGGGTGGTGTCGGGAGCTGAGGCCTGCGCGTTGCCGAACACGCCGGCAGCTACCAGGGCTGCCAGGCAAACGCGAAGGGAGGATGCGCGAGTGTTTTTGTCTACCATGTATCTTCTCCGTTTGAAAACAAAGTTATTGCGCCTCGGCTCTGTAGGCTTCGTGCGCTGTTGTGCCACCTCATGGGTGGTGAAATTAGTGTATTTCAAAAGCTTGTATATATGCATACCGAGTTCAACTGTGCGCAGGCAACACTTGATCAGGCACAGCTCGCTACCGATCGTCCATACAAGCCGTCTGTACAACGTGGTATCGTTTCTCCCAAATATCCGCAGCAAATGTACCGTCTGAACCATCCAGCGTGAGCAAACGCCAAGGCGCGCCACGCGCACGCCCACTCCTTGTTATCATTTCAAACTTTACGGCGTTGCAATCCGGCGGCGTCCGACGCTCGGTTCAGGAAGGAAAACATGAAGACCAAGGCTGCAGTTGCATGGAAGGCGGGCCATCCGCTCACGATCGAAGAAGTCGAACTCGAAGGCCCGAAGGCCGGCGAGGTGCTGGTCGAGGTCAAGGCGACCGGCATCTGTCACACCGACTACTACACGCTGTCCGGCGCCGATCCGGAAGGCCTGTTCCCGGCCATCCTCGGCCATGAAGGCGCGGGCGTGGTGGTGGACGTCGGCCCGGGCGTCACCAGCCTGCGCAAGGACGACCACGTCATTCCGCTGTACACCCCGGAATGCCGCCAGTGCAAGTTCTGCCTGTCGCAGAAGACCAACCTGTGCCAGGCGATCCGCTCCACCCAAGGTCGCGGCCTGATGCCTGATGCGACTTCGCGCTTCTCGCTGGACGGCAAGCCGCTCTACCACTACATGGGCACCTCGACCTTCTCGAACTACATCGTGGTGCCGGAGATCGCGCTGGCCAAGGTGCGTTCGGACGCGCCCTTCGACAAGATCTGCTACATCGGTTGCGGCGTCACCACCGGCATCGGCGCGGTGATCTTCACGGCGAAAGTGGAGGCGGGCGCCAACGTGGTCGTGTTCGGCCTGGGCGGCATCGGCCTGAACGTGATCCAGGCGGCCAAGATGGTGGGCGCCGACAAGATCATCGGCGTGGACCTGAACCCGGAACGCGAAGCCATGGCGCGCAAGTTCGGCATGACCCACTTCATCAACCCGACCAAGGTCGAGAACGTGGTCGACAGCATCGTCCAGCTGACCGACGGCGGCGCCGACTACAGCTTCGAATGCGTCGGCAACGTCACCACCATGCGCCAGGCGCTGGAGTGCTGCCACAAGGGCTGGGGCCAGTCGATCATCATCGGCGTGGCGGCGGCCGGCCAGGAAATCTCGACCCGTCCGTTCCAGCTGGTGACGGGCCGTGTGTGGAAGGGCTCCGCCTTCGGCGGCGCGCGCGGCCGCACCGACGTGCCGAAGATCGTCGACTGGTACATGGAAAACAAGATCAACATCGACGACCTGATCACCCACCACCTGCCGCTCGAGCGCATCAACGAAGGCTTCGACCTGATGAAGTCGGGCGAGTCGATCCGCTCGGTCGTGGTCTTCTGATACCCGCCGTCCGGCATCCTCGACGCGGCCTCCGGGCCGCGTTTTTTTTTCATTCTGCACACCGAGGGTCAGGTCTGACATTTAGACACGAGCTCGAGCATTGATACGTTGTATTGCTCAGTCCGTGTC
>NZ_DKJX01000025.1:0-4374 GCF_002454935.1 Massilia sp. UBA6681 | reverse complement strand
CGAGCGGGCTGCGCGACCAGTCGCGCGACTGCAGCAGCGGCGCGAGCGCGGCGCCGTCCGGCGCGAACGGAGCGGTGGTGGAACGGGGCGGCGCTGCGGGGCGGGGCTCGCGGGTGGTCATCAAGGGAGGAAAAGGCGTTCATCGTCAAATTGCGCAATTTGCAAATGATACACGCCCTGGACTATGGCAAGCGGGTTTTTTGACCTCAGGCAGCAAGCCCGAAGTGCTCGGCCAGGCTCTGTTCCAACCCCTCCTCCACGGCTGCCTCGACCTGGCGCGCCAGCGCCGCCGTGTCGAGCGCCAGCGGCGTGGCAGGCGGCGCTGCATCGGCAGTGCCGGCATCGAAGACGAACAGGCGGTAGACGTCGGCCAGCCGGATCTTGCATGGATCGGCCAGCAGCACCCAGTTCTCGACGTTCTCGCGCGCGCCGCGACCCCAGCGCACACCCGCCGGGAGCTCGTCTTGCACCCGCCCGACCCAGCCCGCCGCCACCATCTTCTCGAGCAGCATCGACATCTCGTCGTAGCCGATGCGCGTGTGCGCCCGGATCGCCGCATTCGAGACCAGGGTGGTGCCGGTCACGCGCGCGCTGCCGCAGAGCACCTTGAGCACGGCCATCGCGTCCACGAACGCGCTGCCCGGCGTCGGCTGGTGCTTCCAGCGCTCGTACTTGACCACCGGCAGCGCGGCGGCCAGCACGGCGCCCACCAGGGTGATCAGCCAGGACAGGTACATCCAGACCAGGAACAACGGCAGCGCCGCCAGGGCGCCATAGATGATGGCGTAGGTCGGGAACTGGCGGATGAACAGGGCGAAGCCGCGCTTGGCGAGCTCGAAGGCGATCGCCGCCGCCAGCCCGCCCCACAGCGCGTCGCGCCAGTGCACGCGGCGGTTCGGTACTGCCATGTAGAGCAGCATGTAGGCCCCGGCACTCAGGGCCACCGACACCGCGGTGTAGAACAGCGCGCCCAGGAACGGAAAGGACTTCACCAGGCCGCCCGTGGCGCTGAACAGCTGCGAGGTGGCGGTGAGCGACAGCCCGAACAGGATCGGCCCGAGCGTGATGATGGACCAGTAGACCGGCACCCGCTGCGACCACGGCCGTGGCCGGCGCACGCCCCAGATCTGGTTGAAGGCGCGCTCGATCATTCCCATCATCGTGGTCGTGGTCAGGAGCAGCAGCACGGCGCCCAGCAGGGACAGGCCCTTGGCCTTGTCGGCGAACTGGGTCAGGTTGGCGCTGATGGTGTTGGCGATGGCCTTGGGCATCAGGGTCTGCACGAACCAGGTATCGAGCGCCGCGCGCACCTGGCCGAACACCGGGAAGGTGGTCAGGATCGCCAGCACGATGGTGAGCAGGGGCACCAGCGCCAGGGTGGTCGTGAAGGTCAGGCTCCCTGCCACTTGCGGCAATTTCTCTTCGCGCAGCCGGCGCCGGGCGAAGCGCAACAGGTCGCCGGTTTCGCCCAGCGTCAGGCCGCGCGCGCGGTCGCTGCCGATGGCCAGCAGGTCGCCCGTGCTGCGCGACAGGGAGTGGACGGTCTTGGAAAGCATTCGGTGGTTCGATTCGCCCCGCAAAGGGCATGTCAATTGAGCAAAGCGCCCTATAATACCAACGATGAAGCCGACCCTGACCCCGAACCTGACCATTCTCGTGTTGTACTACTCGCGCCATGGCGCCACCCGCAAGCTGGCCGAACTGGTCGCCCAGGGCATCGAGAGCGTGCCCGGGCTTGATGCGCGCCTGCGCACCGTGCCGGCGGTCTCCACCGTGACCGAGGCCACCGCGCCCGAGGTTCCGGGCGAAGGCGCCCCGTATGTCGAGCTGGACGACCTGCGCGAATGCGCCGGCCTGGCGCTCGGCTCGCCGACCCGCTTCGGCAACATGGCATCCGCGCTCAAGTATTTCCTCGACGGCACCGCCGCCGACTGGGTCAACGGCACCCTGTCCGGCAAGCCGGCGGTCGTCTTCACGTCCACCGGCAGCCTGCACGGCGGCCAGGAATCGACCTTGCTGTCGATGATGCTCCCATTGTTACACCACGGCATGCTCGTGATGGGACTGCCCTACTCGCATCCTGAACTCATGAATACCGCCAGCGGCGGCAGCCCCTACGGCGCCTCGCACTGGGCCGGCGCCGACGGCAAGCGCGCCCTGAGCGAGGACGAGCGCGTGCTCGCCATCGCGCTCGGCAAACGCTTGGCGCTCGCCGCGGTCAAACTCCACGGAATGCAATGATGGATACCGCAAAAGTCTTTCATGCCGGCGCAATCGCAAGCCTGATCTGGCTGATCGGCTGGCTCGTGGCCTGGGAAGTGTTCGTCGCGCCGCTGCACCCGGGCGGCTCGCTGCTTGCGCTCAAGGCGCTGCCCCTGCTGCTGCCCTTGCGCGGCGTGATCAAGCGCGACCTCTACACCCTGCAATGGTCGTCGATGGTGATCCTCATCTATTTCGCCGAAGGCGTGGTGCGCGCCTGGGCCGACACTTCCGAAGCCTCGCGCGGCATGGCGGTCGGCGAGATCGTGCTGGTGGTCGTCTACTACGCCTGCGCGCTGCTGTTCCTGCATCCGTACAAGAAGGAAGCCAAGCGCCTGGCCAAGGAACTGCTCGACAAGGTCAAAGTCCCGCATGACTGAGGTACAGCCGGCCGGCGCCGCGCTGGCCTCCTTCGTCGCCGGCCTCGGCGCCATCGTCGGCGAGGCCCACCTGGTCCTCGATCCCGCCGCGATGACCCCTTACCTGGAAGATTGGCGCGGCCGCTTCACCGGGCGCGCGCTGGCCGTGGTCCTGCCGGCCGATACCCGCGCGGTGGCCCAGGTGGTTGCCGCTTGCGCCGAGGCGCGCGTGCCCGTCGTTCCCCAGGGCGGCCGTACCGGCCTGGTGCTCGGGAGCGTGCCGGATGCCAGCGGCAGCGCCGTCGTGCTGTCGCTGCGGCGCCTGAACCGCATCCGCGCCATCGACGCGGCCAACCGCACCATGACGGTCGAAGCGGGCTGCATCCTGTACGACGTCCAGCAGGCCGCGCTCGAGGCCGGCATGCTGTTTCCGCTGTCGCTGGCCAGCGAAGGCAGCTGCACCATCGGCGGTAACCTGGCCACCAATGCGGGCGGCACCGCGGTGCTGCGTTACGGGAATACCCGCGAGCTGTGCCTGGGACTGGAAGTCGTCACCGCCCGGGGCCAGGTGTGGGACGGCTTGCGCGGCCTGCGCAAGGACAATACCGGCTATGCGCTGCGCGAGCTGTTCATCGGCGCCGAGGGCACGCTCGGGGTCATCACCGCCGCCGTGCTCAAGCTGTATCCGCAGCCGAAGGCAGCCCTGACGGCACTGGTCGCGCTCGACTCGCCGCAAGAAGCACTCGCGCTGCTGTCCCTGATGCAGGAACGCTGCGGCGCCGCGCTGACCGGCTACGAGCTGATGTCCGATCTCTGCCTGCGCCTGGTCCATACCCATTTCCCCGAGCTGCCGCGGCCCTTCGCCGACCACTATCCGCAGTATGCGCTGGTCGAACTGTCGAGCAACGAATCCGAAGATCACGCCGCCGGCCTTGTCGAGTCCGCGGTCGGGGCGGCGCTCGAAAGCGGCATTGCGCTGGACGCCGTGCTGGCCCGTTCGGTCAGCCAGTCGATCGGCCTGTGGAAGCTGCGCGAGCACATTTCGATGGCGCAAGCGGCCGCCGGCAAGAACATCAAGCACGACATCTCGCTGCCGGTATCAAACATCCCCGACTTTATCGACCACACCGATCGCGCCTTGCAGGCCGCCTTCCCCGGCTGCCAGGTCGTCTGCTTCGGACACTTGGGTGACGGCAACCTGCACTACAACATCGCGCCGCCGGCCGGTACCGGCCACGACAGTTTCCTGGCGCACCACGAATCGGTCAACCGCATCGTCCACGACAGCGTCGCCCGCTTCCACGGCTCGATCTCGGCCGAGCACGGGATCGGCGCCCTCAAGCGCGAGGAACTGGCGCGCTACAAGGACCCGGTCGAACTGGACATGATGCGTGCCGTCAAAGCCGCACTGGACCCGCTCGGCATTATGAACCCTGGCAAAATTCTATGACCGGGGACATTCACATGCGCAAGCACATATCGATGGCGATCCTTTGCCTGGCCTCCAGCGCAGCAAGCGCGGGCACGATCTACAAATGCAAGGAAGGCGGCAGGATCAGTTACCACGACCGGCCCTGCGGAAGCGGCGCGGTGGCCCTGAAGGTGCAGGCCGCGCAAGAGCCGGCGCCGGACGCCCTGGCCCGGCTCGCGCGCGAGCGCGCCCTGCTGCAGGAAATCGAAGAGGCACGCGCGGCGCGCGAGGAACAGGCTGCGCGCGAGGGTGTCCGGGCCCAGCGGGCCGCGGCTGCCGCCCGGC
>NZ_DKJX01000053.1:882-8404 GCF_002454935.1 Massilia sp. UBA6681 | reverse complement strand
TCCTGCACCCACACCACTTCGGTCGCGTTCGGGTACTTCTTCAGTTCGGCGGCGAACGACTTGTGCGGGAACGGGTACATCTGTTCGATACGAACGATGGCGACATCGCTGACGCCGCGGGTCTTGCGTGCGTTGACCAGGTCGTAGTAGACCTTGCCCGAGCAGACCTGCACGCGCTTGACCTTGGATGCGTCGATCTTCTCGTCCACTTCGCCGATGACGGTCTGGAAGCCGCCCTTGGCCAGGTCGGTCAGCGGCGAGCCGGCGTCCTTGTTACGCANNGGGGGGGCGGGGGGGGAGCCGGCGTCCTTGTTACGCAGCAGCGACTTCGGCGTGAAGATCACCAGCGGCTTGCGGAACTGGCGCACCATCTGGCGGCGCAGCAGGTGGAAGATCTGGGCGGCCGTGGTCGGCTGCACCACTTGCATGTTGTTGTCGGCGCACAGCTGCAGGAAGCGCTCGATGCGTGCCGACGAGTGCTCCGGACCCTGGCCTTCGTAGCCGTGCGGCAGCATCATGGTCAGGCCCGAGGCGCGGCCCCACTTCACTTCGCCCGAAGCGATGAACTGGTCGATGACGACCTGGGCGCCGTTGACGAAGTCGCCGAACTGGGCTTCCCAGATGGTGAGCGTGTTCGGTTCGGCGGTCGAGTAGCCGTACTCGAAGCCGAGCACCGCTTCTTCCGACAGCACCGAGTCGATCACGGTGAAGTTGGCCTGGTTGTCCGAGACGTTGGCCAGCGGCAGGTAGATGCCCTGGTCCCAGCGCTCGCGGTTCTGGTCGTGCAGCACGGCGTGGCGGTGCACGAAGGTGCCGCGGCCGGCGTCCTGGCCCGACAGGCGCACTGCGTAGCCCGAGGACAGCAGCGAGGCGAATGCCAGGTGCTCGCCCATGCCCCAGTCGAGGTTCATCTCGCCGCGGCCCATGGTGGCGCGGTCGTTCAGTACCTTCTCGACCAGCGAGTGCGGCTTGAAGCCTTCCGGCACCTTGGTGATGCGTTCGGCCAGGCGCTTCAGTTCGGCCAGCGGCACCGAGGTATCGCAAGCGTCGGTCCACTTCTTGTTCAGGAACGGCGCCCAGTCGACGGCGTACTTGCCCTTGAAGTTGGTCAGCACCGGATCGACGGTGTGCTTGCCGGCGTCCATCGCGGCGCGGTACTCGGCGACCAGCTGGTCACCGGTTTCCGGCGGCACGGTGCCCTGGGCAGCCAGCTTCTCCGCGTACAGCTTGCGGGTGCCCGGATGCTTGGCGATCTTCTTGTACATCAGCGGCTGGGTCAGGGCCGGGGTGTCCTGCTCGTTGTGGCCCAGCTTGCGGTAGCAGACGATGTCCACGACCACGTCCTTGCCGAACTCGGTGCGGTAGTCCATCGCGATCTGCGAGGCCAGCACGACCGCTTCCGGATCGTCGGCGTTCACGTGCAGCACCGGCGCCTCGATCATCTTGACGACGTCCGAGCAGTAGATGGTCGAACGGGCGTCGCGCGGGTCCGAGGTGGTGAAGCCGATCTGGTTGTTGATGACGATGTGGACGGTACCGCCGGTGCCGTAGCCGCGGGTCTGGGCCAGGTTCAGGGTTTCCATGACCACGCCCTGGCCGGCGAATGCGGCGTCGCCGTGCACCAGGATCGGCAGCACTTCCTTGCCCTTGCGGTCGCCGCGGCGTTCCATGCGCGCCTTGACCGAACCTTCGACGACCGGGTTGACGATCTCGAGGTGCGAGGGGTTGAAGGCCAGCGACAGGTGGACCGGGCCGCCCGGGGTCGAGATATCGCTCGAGAAGCCCTGGTGGTATTTCACGTCGCCTGCCGGCAGGTCGTCGGCGTGCTTGCCTTCGAATTCTTCGAACAGGTCGGCCGGGCTCTTGCCCAGGGTGTTGACCAGCACGTTCAGGCGGCCGCGGTGGGCCATGCCGATGACGATTTCCTGCACGCCCTTTTCACCGGCGCGCTGGATGACTTCGTCGATCGAGGCGATGAAGGATTCGCCGCCTTCCAGCGAGAAGCGCTTGGCGCCGACGTACTTGGTGTGGAGGTAGCGTTCCAGGCCTTCGGCCGCGGTCAGGCGCTCGAGGATGTGCTTTTTCTTTTCGCCGGTGAAGGTCGGGGTCGAGCGGATCGACTCCAGGCGCTCCTGCAGCCAGCGCTTTTCGGTCGGATCGCTGATGTACATGAACTCGGCGCCGATCGAACGGCAGTAAGTATCACGCAGCATGTTCAGGATGTCGCGCAGCGGCGCGGTTTCTTTCCCGAAGTAGGTATTGCTGATGTTGAAGACGGTGTCGAGGTCCGCTTCCGTGAAACCGTAGAAGGCCGGGTCGAGTTCCGGCAGCGGCGGACGTTCCTGGCGCTGCAGCGGGTCGAGGTTGGCCCAGCGCGAGCCGAGGTAGCGGTAGGCGGCGATCAGCTGGGTGACGGCCACGCGCTTGCGGCCCATTTCCGGGTCCGACGAGGCGCTGATGGTGCGGATCGGGCCCTGCTTCGCGCGTTCCGCGAACGAGGCGACGACCGAGGAGTGGACCACGTCCGGGCGGCTGGAGCCGTCCACTGCGGGCACGTGCTGCATCTGGTCAAAGTAAGCGCGCCAGTTTTCCGGGACCGAACCCGGATTGTTCAGGTACGCTTCGTACAACTCTTCCACGTAGGGCGCATTACCGCCGAACAGGTACGAGTTCGCATTCTGTTGCTGCATCATTCTTGCTCACCTTTCTTCGCGCTTCGCGAGTATGGGGCGGGTTAATCTAACCTTCCGCGACACGGCCTGACCGGTTAGCGGATCGCACTTACTTCTCAAGTTGTGGGGGAAGGACGTCGTTCTGTGCACCAAGCAAGGCAAACAGGCCTCCTGCTGCCTTTTGGCGCACAGTATTGTAACGCAAGCTTCCGAGCAAGGCAGAGCGTTCAACAAGAAATGTTTTATTTCTATTTGTAAAGCCACACGGAGCGGGTTGACCAGGTAAATGATAATCGTTATCATTTAATGATGAGCCCAACCGGACCGACCACTTCCGCATCCGCAGCACCCAAGGCCCTGCCCAGCGCGGGTCGCGCCGTCTATTTGAAGCAGCTGCACCAGTGGCACTGGATCAGCTCCGCCATCTGCCTGATGGCGATGCTGCTGTTCAGCTTTACCGGCCTGACCCTGAATAATGCCAGCCTGATCGAGGCCGAGCCGCGCGTCACCCGCCTGAAGGCCAGCCTGCCCGAGCCCCTGCGCGCCCAACTCGCGACATTCGCCGCCGAGCATGCCGACGCCGAAGTGCCGCTGCCGAGCGAGATCGCGGACTGGGCCAATGCCGCCTTCCCGGTCGAGGCGCGCGGCAAGCGCGCCGAATGGAGCGAGGAAGACGCCTACCTGGCCCTGCCCCGCCCCGGCGGCGACGCCTGGCTGCGCATCGCCGCCGACGGTTCGGCCGAGTACGAGCGGACCGACCGCGGCTGGATCTCCTGGCTCAACGACATGCACAAGGGCCGCAATACGGGCCCGGTGTGGAGCTGGTTCATCGACATTTTCTCGGTCGCCTGCGTGGTGTTCTGCATCACCGGCTTCCTGATCCTGAAGTACCACGCGGCCAAGCGGCCGTCGACCTGGCCGGTGGTCGGTTTCGGCATCGTGCTGCCGATCGTGCTGGCCCTGCTGTTCGTTCATTGAATCCCCCCATTGAGAAGACCAAGAATGAAACTGTCCCATTCGCTCCTCCTGACCCTGCCGCTTGCATCGAGCTGGGCCGTGGGCGCCGACCTGTCGGTCAAGTTCGAGCTGCCGCGCCTGAACGTGGCCGAATACCACAAGCCCTATGTCGCGATCTGGATCGAGCGCGCCGACCAGACGGTCGCATCGAACCTGGCCGTGCTGTACGACCTCAAGTTGAAGAACCGCGAAGGCGAGAAGTGGCTGAAGGACCTGCGCACCTGGTGGCGCAAGGCCGGGCGCGAAGCCACCATGCCGATCGACGGCGTGAGCGGCGCGACCCGTCCGCCGGGCGCCCACACCATGAAGTTCGACGGCGCGCGCCATGGCCTGGACAAGCTCCCGGCCGGCGACTACACGCTGGTGGTCGAGGCCTCGCGCGAATCGGGCGGGCGCGAAGTGGTCAAGCTGCCCTTCAACTGGGCCGGCAAGGGCAAGGTCGCGGCCAGCGCGGCGGGCAAGGACGAACTGGGGGCCGTGTCGCTCCAGATCCAATAACGCATCAAGAACAGGAGAACACACCATGCAACAACCCCGCTTCACCAAAGCCGCCCTGCTCGGCCTGATCCTCGCCGGCATGTCCTTCACGGCCCAGGCGCACGACGCCTGGCTGCTGCCGAACAGCACCATGGTCGACGCCAAGGAAGCCTGGGTCACGCTCGACGCCGGCATCTCGAACCAGCTGTTCGAATTCAACCACGCCCCGCTGCGCCTGGACAACCTGACCATCACCGATCCGGACGGCGCGACCAGCAAGGCCACCGGCGCGGTGCTGGGCAAGTACCGCAGCACCCTCGACCTGCGCCTGCCGAAGGACGGCACCTACCGCCTGTCCATCGTCAACAACAACGTGATGGGCAGCTACAAGCTGAACGGCGAGACCAAGCGCATCCGCGGCCCGCAGGGCAGCCCGCAGGTACAGGTGCCGGCCGGCGCCACCGAGGTGCAAACCACCAACGTGCACACCCGCCTGGAAACCTTCGTCTCGGCCAACAAGATGAACGAGACCGCCCTGAAGCCGAGCGGCGTCGGCCTCGAGCTGATCCCGGTCACCCACCCGTCCGACCTGCGCGTCGGCGAGCCGATCCGCGTGCGCTTCCAGCTCGACGGCAAGCCGGTGGCCAGCATGCCGTTCAGCGTGGTGCCGGGCACCGCCAAGTACCGCGGCTCCTCGGGCGAGCAGCGCCTGACCACCGACGCCAAGGGCGAAGCCAGCTTCACCGTGGCGGCGCCGAACATGTACTACCTGAGCGCGGCCGTGCCGCACGGCGAACGCGGCGCCCCGCAGCAGCCGGGCGCCAAGCGCTACACCTACGCCGCCACCTTCGAAGTGCTGCCCCAGTAAGGACGGCAGGCCGGCATGCAGAACCTGCGCAGCGTCCTCGTTCCCTTCGAGATCGACATGGCACTCCCTCCGGCGGGCAGCGTGCTGCGCAAGGCGGCGGGCCGTTCGATGGGCACCACCTGGTCGGCGCAGATGCTGGTGCCGCCCGGGGCGGCCCAGGGCCTGGAGGCCGCCCTGCAGCGCGAGCTGGACGAGATCGTCGCGCAGATGAGCCATTGGGAAGAAAGCTCCCTGCTGGCGCGCTACAACCGCGCGCCAGCAGGGAGCTGGCATGCGCTGCCGCCGCAGTTCTACGACGTCGTCGATCTTGCGCTGCAGGTCCATGAAGACACGGCCGGCGCCTACGACCCGGCCGCCGGGGCGCTGGTCAAGCTGTGGGGTTTCGGTCCGACCGGCCGCCACGACGGGGCCGGTTTCCAGCTGCCCTCCCCCATCGAAGTCGCCAGCACCCTGGCGCGGCGCGCCAGGGCCGCTCCCCAGCTCGACCGCGCGGGCCGCCGCCTGCTGCAGCCGGGCGGCGCCGTCCTCGATTTCTCCTCGATCGCCAAGGGCTACGGCGTGGACCGCCTGGGCCTGTGCCTGGAGCGCCTCGGCGTGCGCCACTACCTGGTCGAAGTCGGCGGCGAGCTGCGCGGCGCCGGCATGAAGCCGGGCGGCGAGCCCTGGTGGGTCGAGATCGAAGGCGTGCCCGATGCGGCTGCGGCTGCGGCTCCGCAGGCCATGGTGGCCCTGCACGGGCTGGCGGTCGCCACTTCGGGCGACTACCGCAGCTACTTCGAGCACGGCCGGCAGCGCGCTTCGCACACGATCGACCCGAGCACCGGCCATCCGATCGCCAACGGCGTCGCTTCCTGTACGGTCGTGGCGGGCAGCTGCATGGTGGCCGATGCGCTCTCCACCGCGCTGACCGTGATGGGCGTCGATGCGGGACTGGCCTTTGCCGATGCGCGCGGCATCGCGGGGCGCTACCTGGTTCGCCACGAGGGTGGGTTGCGCGAGCATACCAGCGCCGCCTGGCGCGAGCTGCTGAAATGATGCTCACCATCGATCCGGTGCGCTGGGGCAGCGCCCTTGCCCTGTCGGGCGGCTACCTCGCGATGTGCTTCGCGTTCTGGCGTGCCCGCGCCGGCGCCCGCAAGGCCACCGCCACGGGCGAGGCCGACTGGCTGGTGGTCCACGCCAGCCAGACCGGCGGCGCCGAATACCTGGCGGAACAGACCGCGGCCACCTTGACGACGGGCGGCCTGTCGGCGCGCGCGGCCTGCATGTCGGCGCTCGACCCGGACACGCTGTCGAAGGCCGGCCGCATCCTGTTCATCGCCAGCACCTATGGCGAGGGCGACGCCCCCGACAGCGCCGCGCGTTTCGCCGGCGTGACCATGGGTGCCGGGCTCGACCTGTCGCAGCTGCATTACGCGGTGCTGGCGCTGGGCGACAGCAGCTATACCAATTACTGCGGCTTCGGCCGCGCGCTGGACGGCTGGCTGGCCGCGCACGGCGCGACGCCGCTGTTCGAGCGCATCGACGTCGACCGCGGCAACCCCGCCGCGCTGGCCGCATGGCAGCACCACATCGGCCGCCTGGCCGGCACCAGCGACGCACCGGACTGGGAAGCCCCGAGCTACGGCGAGTGGCGCATCGCAGCGCGCGAGCTCGCCAATCCGGGCAGCGCCGGCGCCCCGCTGTACCGCATCGCGCTGGTGCCGCTTGATGCCGCGCTGCCGGCGTGGGAGGCCGGCGACCTGGCCCAGGTCAGCGCCCCGGCCGATCCGGAACATCCGCGTGAATATTCGATCGCGTCCCTGCCTTCCGAAGGCCGGCTGGAACTGCTGGTGCGCCTGCAGCGGCGCGAGGATGGCAGCCTGGGCGCGGCATCGGGCTGGCTGTGCGAGACGGCTTCGCCGGATGAGGTGATCCGCCTGCGCATCCGCACGCACGCACGCTTCCGCCTGAACGGCAATGCGGCACGTCCCCTGATTGCGATCGGCAACGGCAGCGGGCTGGCCGGGCTGCGCGCGCTGCTCAAGTCGCGCATCGATGACGGGAAAGGCGACAACTGGCTGCTGTTCGGCGAACGCAATGCTGCCCACGACTTCCTGTGCCGCGACGAGCTGCAGGGATGGCTGGCCTCGGGCGGCCTGGCCCGGCTCGACCTCGCCTTCTCGCGAGACCAGGCGGCGCCGCGCTATGTGCAGCACCTGGTGCGCGAGCATGCCGCAGCGCTACGCAGTTGGGTCGACCAGGGCGCGGCGATCTACGTGTGCGGCAGCCTGCAGGGGATGGCGGGCGGCGTGCACGAGGCGCTGACGGAAGTCTTGGGCGCGGAGACGCTGGATGCGCTCACGGCCGAAGGACGCTACCGCCGCGATGTCTATTGATAATGTAGGGTGGGCAGGTTTCCTGCCCACGCGGCGATAGGTAGTGGCTCCGCTTTCGTGCCGGATGATCTTGCTGCCGTCTACCACCGCGTGGGGGGGGGGGGGCCCCC
>NZ_DKJX01000053.1:0-876 GCF_002454935.1 Massilia sp. UBA6681 | reverse complement strand
CTGCTGGCCGCCACCGCCGCCGTGACTCATCGAGCCGGCACGGCGTGCTTCTTCCGAAGTGAACTCATGGGCATTGCCCGATGCGTGTGCGGCACGGCCGCCTTCCGCAGCGATCTCACGCTGCTTCTGCGGATCCATCGAGGCGAAACCGCGGTTGCTGGTATCGCCGCTCTGCTGATTGCCGCCCTGGTTGTTGCCCTTGTTGCCGCCTTGGTTATTCGATGCCATAGTTGCCTCCTATCTATGTTGAAAGCACCAGCCGGAAGTGGCTGAGACAGGTTCATCCTAACCATGGCGGGCCCGACGGACCACCCTAAACCGGCAACAATCCTGTAGGAGCAGGCCTTGCCGGCACCGGCGTTTTCTCTGTCAGGTTGGGAGCAATTGCTTTTGTGGTTTTTGGCACTGCTAGAATAGGATGAGTGTTCAATACGTCTATTGAGAATAAAAAATCTCTCTCATGTAGTCCTGCACTGACCTGACATTGTGAAATTTTCCATCGGCCATCGCCTCTTCCTCTCGGTCCTGCTCGCCATTCTCGCGGTGGTGGCCAGCGCCGTTTACCTGCTGCGCCAGAATGTGCTGGCCAGCTTCGGCGACTACGCCGTCGGCATCGAACTCGACCGCCTGGGCGAACTGTCGGACATCCTGGCGACGCGCTACCGGGCCCAGGGCGGCTGGCAATTCCTGCCCGCCGGCGATGCACGGCACGGCTGGATTGCGCAGGAGCTGGTGCGCCTGCAGGACGAACGCGCGCGCCGGACGATGGCCGTGCCGCCGGCGCCCGAGCTACCGGCAGCTCCCCTGCCTCCGGCAACGCCCGCGCGGGCCAGCGCCCCAGCCCCGGCTGCGCCGATGGACGGCGTCATGCCGCCA
>NZ_DKJX01000061.1:0-3234 GCF_002454935.1 Massilia sp. UBA6681 | reverse complement strand
CGGCGCCCAGCGCAGCGCGCTCGCTGCGCGCGACGTGCTGCTGCTCGACGACCTGGGCGAGACCATCGTGCCGGCAACGCCCGGCCTGGGCGGCGCGCGCGCGGCGGCGATCGGCCTGTACATGCTCGCCACGGTCAATACCTGCTGGCCGCTGGACGAGGCGCACGCCTTCGTGCGCGGGCTCGATGCGCTGGAAGCAGCCTGCACCCAGGAACATGGCAAGGGTTTCTGCGCGCTGAGCGAGGCGCAGAAGCTGGCTTTCCTGACCCGCTGGAGCCTCGAGCCGGCCGGCGCCAACATGGTCGCCATGCTCAAGCGCCTGACCGTGCACGGCTACCTGACTTCGGAAATCGGGGCCACCCAGGCCCTGCGCTACGATCCGGTTCCGGGCACGTATCGCCGGATCCGGTATGCCAAGGGCGACAGGCGCTGGGCGACCTAGCCTGGAGCCTTACTGCGACAGGTGTTCGATCAGGATGGTCGTGCCGACCAGCACCAGCACCACCCCGCCGATGCGCTCCGCATTGCGCCCCACCGCCGCGCCCAGGCGCCGCCCGAGCAGCACGCCGATGGTGACCATCACGGTGGTGGCAATGCCGATCGCCACCGCCGCATGCACGATCGAGACGTCCACGAAAGCCAGTCCGACCCCGACCGCCATCGCATCGATGCTGGTGGCCACCGCGGTCAGCACCAGCACCAGGAAGTTCTGCGAGCCGGCGCGCTCCTCCTCTTCTTCCTCGTCGCCGAAGGACAGCCACAGCATGCGCCCGCCCAGGCCCAGCAGCAGGAAGAAGGCGATCCAGTGGTCCCACTGGCGGATCGCGTCGGCGGCCAGCGAACCCAGGGCCCAGCCGATCAGCGGGGTGATGGTCTCGATGCAGCCGAACAGCAGGCCGATCCGCAGCGCCTGCGGCAGGCCGGGATTGCGCAGGGCGGCGCCTTTCGCGATCGCCGCGGCAAAGGCGTCGGTCGACATGGCGAGGGCGAGGAATACGAGGGCGGTGAAAGTCATGCTGGGGTTCCGGTCGGACAAAAACACAAAGGCGCACCCGCACGCCCGACAATGGCGCGGATGGGCCGATGGTCTCGCCAACCGCTAGGTCGCCCGCGCCACGCTTCAGCATCAGAAACTGAGTGAAGCGAGTATGTTGACACGGGCCCTCCCGCATTGCGCAGGAGGAGGCTACTCCCCACAGGGTGTGGGCATTCTAGAAGGAAACAACCTCCGGCGCAAGCGAACCGGGCGCCAACAGGAAGCGCCGCCCCATCATCTGCAACATCTCGCCGGCCGGCACCGGGCGCGCGATGTAATAGCCCTGCACCTCGTTGCAATCCAGGCCGCGCAGGATCTCGAGCTGCTCCTCGGTCTCGACGCCTTCGGCCACCACGGACATGCCGAGCGCGTGGGCCATCGACACGATCGCCTGGAAGAACACCCTGCCCTCCTTCGAGTTGCCCAGTTCCGTGGTGAAGGCGCGGTCCACCTTCAGCACGTCCATCTTCAGGCGCTGCAGCTGCGACAGCGAGGAGTAGCCGGTGCCGAAATCGTCCACGTGCAGCTTGACGCCGAGGGCGCGCAGCGCGGCCAGCTCGGCCAGGATCTCGTCGTGGTCACCCATCATGGCCGACTCGGTGATCTCGATCTCGATCAGGCTGGCCGGCACGCGATGGCGCGCCATCGCGCCGCTCAGATGGCGCTGCACGCCGCCGCGCAGGAACTGCTTGGGCGAGACGTTGATCGAGACCGGCACCAGGTCGGCGCCCGCCTCGCGCCAGGCGGCCAGCTGGGCGCAGGCCTTGTCGATCACGATCTCGCCGATGTTGCGGATCAGGCCGGTGCTTTCCGCCAGCGGGATGAATTCGCCCGGCGCCACCAGGCCCAGTTCCGGATGGCGCCAGCGCACCAGCGCCTCCATGCTCAGCAGCTCGCCGCTGCGGGCGTCCACGCGCGGCTGGTAGTGCAGCAGGAACTGGTCGTGCTCGATCGCTTCGAGCATGCGCTGCTTCAGGCGGGCGCGCGCGTTCAGGCCGTTCGACAGCGCCGGATCGAAGAAGCGGTACTGGCCCTTGCCCTCGTTCTTCCCGGCGTACATGGCGATGTCGCTGTGGCGCACCAGGGTCTCGGCGTCCTGGCCGTCGCGCGGGAACATGCTGATGCCGATCGAGGCGCCCACCGCGTGCAGCTCCTCGCCGATCAGGAAAGGCACGCCGAAGGCCTCGACGATGCGCGCCGCCACCGAGGCGGCCTGGCGCTCGCCCTCGCAGGGATGCAGCAGCACCAGGAACTCGTCGCCGCCGAAGCGCGCCACCCGGTCCGTCGGTCGCAGCAGCGACAGCAGGCGCCCCGCCGCGCTCTTGAGCAGCAGGTCGCCGGTGGCGTGGCCGTGGGTATCGTTGACCTGCTTGAATTCGTCGAGGTCGATGAACAGCAAGGCCAGGCCGGCCTCGCTGCCGCGCGCCTGCGCCAGGATCGCCGGCATCGCGGCCAGGAAAGCGTGGCGCGTGGCCAGGCCGGTCAGCACGTCCTCGTTGGCCAGGCGCTCCAGCTGGGTCTCGTGGGCCTTGCGCTCGCTGATGTCCTGCAGCGTCACCGCCAGCCCGTTCCCCACCCGCACCAGGCGCCGGCGTCCCCAGCTGATGTTCAGGCGGTTGTCCAGGGGCATCTTGCGGTCGTCCTCGTAAAAGCCGCTGTCCATCGCCTTGCGGTAAGTGTCGAGCAGGGCTTCGCCGAACAGGGCGCTGTCGACCTGCGACAGGCTGCTGCCCACCAGGGTGGCGCGCGTCAGCCCGTAGAAGAAGGCGCCGCGCTCGTTGCAGTCGACGATGCGAAAGTCCGTGATGTCGCCTTCGCGGTCGCGCACGGCGGCGGCCATGTAGAAGCCGTCGTTGCCGCTTTCGGTGGCGGTGCGGTAGGCGCGCTGTACCTCTTCCTGCTCGCGCTCGCGCAGCACGGCGCGCCGCGCCAGCACCGAACCGGCTGCACCCAGCAGCAGCAGGCAGGCGCCGATGGCGATGGCGCGGTCGCGGCTGTCGATCCAGGCCGCCTGCGCAGCGTCCAGGGCATTGGCGTGCGACAGGCCGACCAGGGCCACCAGCGGATAGGCACTCGAGTGGCGCCAGCCGAGCACGCGCGCCTGGCCGTCGGCGAAACCATCTTGCCCCTGCACCAGGCGCACGCCGTGGTCGCCCGCCCACAGCTCCGCGCGCGCCGGCAGCAGCCTGGCGCCGCCG